>DASTUJ010000094.1 GCA_035759705.1 Actinomycetota bacterium
TCCTCCTTTTCCCCCTCCCCCTCCCGGCTCTTGAAAACCGTATCCTGGTTCGCCCCCTCCCGTCGCTCGGCAGTTAGCGGGGCGTAAAGATCCCCCACGTCGTGCGGCATGTTGCGGTAGTCCAGGACCTGCGGATCCCACGGCTCGCCGACGAAATCAAGCAGCGAACGCATCGCTCCCTCGGTGTCGGCGACCAGATCTTCGTAACGCAGCTCGTAGTAACGGTTGGGGGGCAGGGCCTGCCCGGTTCGCCGGGCGGTGCGGATGTACAGCTGCCACTTCTGTATGGCTTTGAGCCCGGACCAGTATCCCCAACGGGCCAGGTGGGAGGTCACGACGTCCCGGCCGTCGCGGATCACGTGGACGACCAGGCACTCGGGAAACAGCCGGTTGATGTAATCGAGCGAAAGGGCGTACCGAGGGGTCTTGTCCGCCCAGCGCTTGCGCCCCCGGCGCTCCGCATAGTCACGCTGGAAGGAGTCGAAGAACTCGGCGATCTTGCGGTCCCAGTAGTCGTCGGGAAAGCCGTAGCGGGCCAGACGGAGCGAGGCCTCCTCCGCCACCTCGGAAAGCCCCTCGAGGAACCTGGTCTCCGGCCCGCAGCTGATGTTCGGGTGGGAGTCAAGCATCAGTCTCAAAAGGGTTGTGCCGGACCGCTGACAGCCTACGATGAAGATCGGTTGCTGGGGATCAGCGGGAAGTTCTTCGCCGGGCAGGGTCAAACCTCTCCTTCAAAGCCGGGACGGCAGCCCTCCTGGCTCGGCAGCGAGCGCCGCCCGCGTTCGGGTACTTCCTGGGAAACTGACTCCAATGCAAAAAGTCACTGTACTTTATGTCGCCGGCACCGGACGGAGCGGCAGCACGCTGCTGGGCAACATGCTGGGCCAGGTCGCCGGGTTCTTCTCGGGCGGCGAGATGAACAACCTGTTCAAGCGGGGCGTCACCGAAAACTGGTTCTGCGGGTGCGGAGTCCGGTTCGACTCCTGCCCGGTGTGGACCGAGGTTCTGGCCCGCGCCTACGGCCCTTCGGGGACCGACCCCCAGGCGATGGTGCGGTGCCTCAACCGCCTGACAAGGGTCCGGCAGATCCCCTCGCTGCTCCGGCGTAAAGGTGACCCGGCGGGTCTCGGCGCCGGAGCCCCGGAGTGCCTGGCGGAGCTCGACCGTCTGTACCGGGCCCTCGGGGAGTCGACCGGGGCCCGGGTGATCGTCGACTCGTCCAAGTCACCGTCCTACGGCTTCCTGCTGGGGATGCTGCCCTCGGTTGACCTGCGTGTCGTCCACCTGGTCCGGGATCCCCGGGGAACCGCCTTCTCCTGGCGGCGCAAGGTGATGCGTTCCGACGGGGCCGCCGAGAGGCCGATGCAGCGGATGAGCCTGCCGAAGTCGTCGGCTTTGTGGAGCATCTGGAACCTCACTGCGGAGGCGATGTGGAGGCGCTCCGGTGCGCCCTACATGCGCCTCCGGTACGAGGACCTGATGGCCGGGCCGGCCGAGGCCGTGAAGACGGTGCTGGACCTGGCGGGCGTCGCACCGGAGGACCTCGACTTCATCGGCGACGGATGCGTCACCCTCGACCCCCACCACACGATCTCCGGCAACCCGATGCGCCTGCGCACCGGCGAGGTGGAGCTGAAGCCGGACCTGGAGTGGGCGACCGCCATGCCTTTCGCCCAGCGCCTGATCGTCACCGTGCTGACCGCGCACAGCCTCCGGCGCTACGGCTACCCGATCTAGCGTCCCTCAGCAGTTGTCCTTCAGCCGCTTGTCGTAATCCTCGGCCGCGGCCGGGTCGTCACCGAACTCGTTGTGCTCCACGAAGCAGGCCCCCATCTCCACGGCCCGGCCGACGGCGTCGAGCACCGTCTGGCCCCGGGTGTTCAGCCTCTTGCCCCCCTCGGTCTGGAACCCCTTCGGCGGCGCGGCGTTCGCCAGCCAGCAGAAGTTGGAGTCGTCGCCCTCACCCCGCCGGCAGCCTTCGTCACCCCCCAGCCCGTTGTTCTGCACCACCAGCTTGGCGCCGTACTCCCGGCGCAGGTCGTCCAGCAGCGCCCGCTCAAGGTCCCAACTCAAAGTGACGCCGGCCCGCACCCGCTCGGGGTCGGAGATGATCTGCCAGGCCGAGTGGGTGGCCAGGCTGACCCGGGTGGTGGGGAACACCCGGTCGTGGATCTCGACGCTGCGCCTCAGGCATGCTTCGTCGGTTCCCTCGTTCAGACCTGCCTCGAACAGCCGTGCGTTCGTCGTCCGGCTGCGGCCGGCCCGGATGAACGGTTCGGCAAAAAACGTCGTGCACGCCGAGTCGACCACGTCCAGCAGGCGCGGGTTCGACTCGTAGCGGCGTCCCACCTCCTCCATCAGCTCCTCGTACTGTTCGAGCACCGGACCGGTCCAGAAGTAGGGCACGCAGCCCTCCGAAGCCAGCAGCGCCACGCCGTCGGCGGTGCTCGCCCGCTTGGAGATCGCGATCCCGCCCTCCTCAGAGCAGTCGACCCCGTCTCCGGAAACCGGCGGACCTCCCAGCCTTTTCACGAACACAGGGCTCCCAATTCCCGCCTGGATTCGAAGCCGCACCTTGAGTCGAGGGTTGTCCATGATCTCGGCCAGCCGGTCCCACCCAGGGCCGCTGAACTGTTGGTTCTGGGACTCGAACTCCTTCCAGTCGCCGGTGACGACGACGTGGTCGATGAACTCCATCCCTGCGGGAGGCAGCTTTCCTTTCAGGTACAGGCCCTTGCCGACCTCTTTCAGGCCGTCCTCGGAGGGCAGGGTCTGCTCCGGCGTGGGGGTGGCACGCGACGGCGAGGTGGGGGTTTGCTCCGGCACCTCGACCGGCGGGCCGCACGCGGCCAGCCCCGTCAGGGTCACCAACAGGGCCGCCAGCGTGCGGCCGGCACCGAAATACCTGCTGCAGTTTGACCGGCCCATTCGGGCCAGTTAACCACAGGTTTGAAGCGAGCTAAACGACCCGGATCAGGACATCGCCCTGGTTGGGATCCAGCGTCATCGTGGTGACGAGGGCGCCCTCCAGCGTGACGTAGGTGCCGCCCAGCGGGACGGTGACCGTGGCCGTTGTCGGGTTCACGAGCGAAACTCCGTTCGCAAAGTCGCGCCGGTAGGCACCGTTGGCAAGCTTGGAGTAGCTGCCCAGGGGGTCGCCGACGTTGGTCGACCAGATCGGCCTGGTAATTGTGGGGTCGTCGTCCCGGGCGTACTGGAAGGTGAAGTAGGTGTTCTCGCCTGCGCCCAGCAGGAAGGAGGCAAGGGCGTACCGGTGCCAGGCGTCCTTCTCGGCCTGGGTGCCCTCGGCCCACACCTTGGTGAGGGTCAGCACGCTCTTGCCGCGGGCGGCGGCGTCGGTCAACATCTCGATCTCCTTGATCCAGTTCTTCGCCGTGGGGTACCGGGTGATCGGCTCCTTCGCGTTTCGCAGGAAAGCTTCGGCGTGGCCTCCGTCGATGCCGTCCAGCAGCTGGGACGACGTGGCCGTGGGGTTGAAGTAACGGGGGCCGCTGCCGAGCCCGTT
Organism: Actinomycetota bacterium; assembly: GCA_035759705.1. Lineage (NCBI taxonomy): Bacteria > Bacillati > Actinomycetota > Actinomycetota bacterium. Next base: position 3,527 of record DASTUJ010000094.1, read on the forward strand.
CACGAACACGATCTTCGGGGTCACTGCGGCCTTAACCCGGGCCGCCAGGTGGGAGGTGGCGGCCAGCCACTGGGCCTTGGTCCACGGCTGCCCGGTTGCCGGGTTGATCGGCACGCCGGAGGAGTAGTCCTCGTCGATCGGGGCGGAGCCCATGACGTCCATCAAGACACCGTCGTAACCGCTGAAGGCGATGTACTCCTGGGCCACCGAGATCCGGTTGCCGATCCAGCCCTCCGAGGTGGGGTTCATCAGGTAGTTGCCCCAGCTGCCGGAGACAACCCGGGCGCCGGTGGCGTCCTTCAGGTACCACTCGTCCGGGTAGACGTCGCCCTCGGAGCTCTGGGCGAGGGTCCCGTTCATGTACGAGAGAAGAACCAGGTCGGGGTTTACCGCCTTCATCGCGGGGACGTACTCGCGGTAGGTGCCCTTCAGGGGCGTGATCAGGTCGAATGAGGCGGCGTCCTCGAGCGCTTCCGCGAGAGTGGGGTTGTGGGTCGACGCGGAGTTCTCGTTGGACCACAGCTGTGCCTTGCCCGCAGGCAAGCCGGCCGTTGCCGACATCGGGAGGGCGCAGATCGCCAGGAAGGCGAGCGCCAAAGCGACTGAAATTGTTCGTCGGAGTTTCATGCGGATGTCTCCTCCTTGTGCTTCTTTGGCCGCACCCCGAAACGCCCGGGTTCCCCGGACGCTGATAGATCGGCACGAAGGGGGGCTGCCTTAAGTACCGACCAGTCGCTGACTCCGGCGGCCGCGCACAGATCCCGCAAGTTTCCGGACGGAACTGGAGTTAACTAAAGTGAATCCTATGATGCGGAAATAGACAATTGATAGGAAAATTTCCGGGTTAATCCCAAGGCAAGGACCGGCCGAGAAGCGCTTCGAGCCGCTGGTTGGGTTCGCGGAACACCTCGTTTAGCCGGCGCCGGGTTTCCGGGCTGAGGGGAGGACCGCCCCACCTACCCCGGCGGGTGTAAGCCTCGTAGCTGGGCAGTGCGAACTCCGGCAGGCCGAGGAACTCGAGCACCTCCGCGAAAATTACTGCCGGGTCGGCAAAAAACTCCTCGCTGACCAGCACCTTGAGGGCGGACCTGTCGTACCGGTCGAACCATCGCTTCAGCTGTGGCTCGTACATTCCCCGGGCAACGTAGGAGTAACGGCGGTGAGCCGCACTGGAATAGCCGGGGTCGCTCGCCAGCCGCTCCTCTTCGCCGGCCAGCCGGCCCTCCTCCGCCTCAAGCGCCTCCTCGAAGCTCAGGTCCTCCACCCCGTTGCCGGTGTTGTGCTGGTAGTGCGAGAACGCCCGGTCGACCGGGTTGCGCACCAGGGCTATAAGCCTGGCGCCGGGAAGCAGGCGGGATGCCCGCTCGGGCGCCGCCGGATGGAACAGGTAGTAGGGGCTGGCGTCGAAGCTGTGGCCCCCGGCGCTCTCGAGCGGGAACTGCGAGCGGTACCAGTCCACGCCCTTACCGTAGTTGAGGGTGAAAAACTGGATCTCCTTGACCAGGCCGGGATGCACGTCGGGGTGCTCGGAGAGGTAGCGGTAGAGCGAGGTGGTCCCGCACCGCTGCCCGCCGATGATGAGGAACGAGGGCAGCATCCGGGCCTCGTCTCCCCTCCCCCGGGCCCACGCCCTGCCTCCACGAACCGCCTTGCGGACCACTGCCGGCTGCCTTTTGAGAAGTGCTTCTCTAATCGACTCCTTCACGGCCTGTTCAGTAGCCCAGACGGCTGAGGTGGCCGGCCAGGGAGGCGTCGAGCAGCTCCACCTGCGCCGGGGTGAGGTCCTCGGCGTACGCCCGGGTCCGGCTCCGGTTGAAGGTCTGCTTCTCGACCTGCGCCTCGAAGGCCGGGTCCCACTCCAGGCCCAGGAAGTCGAGCATCGACTTGAGGGTAGTTCGAGGGTCGCCCACGAAGTCCTCGTACCGCACCTGTAGCCACCTCTGTGGAGACACGGCGGCCGAGGCGGTCTCTGCGGCGTCCTCGAGCATCTTCCAGTGCAGTCCCGCCAGCAGCACGAACGAGCGGCCGGACCGTTCCCACTCGTCGGCGTAGGCCGAAGGGAGAGGGCCCCAGCCCCAGGCCGGCGGCCCGGCGAAGCCCTGCCACCACGAGGTCTGCAGGAACGAGTTGGCCACCGCCCGGCCGTCGCGGACTACGTGGATGAAACGGGCCTCGGGAAAGACCTCCTGGATGAACCCGACCCGGGGCCACCCGGTGAACTTGTGCAGGAAGACCGGCTTGCCCTGCTGGGCCGCCCGGCCGGCGAAGAACTCCCGGAACCGCTTCTCCAGCCAGGGCGTGACGTCGGCCGCCGTCAGGTCGCGGAAGGGGGAGACCACCACCGGCGAAACCTCGCGCTCCAGGGCGCGATAACCTTCCGATGGCGCGTACCGGACCCGGCCCTTCTGGGTAAAGGAGGCGGGGATGTGGCGGTACACCGAGTTGTTCCGGCTTCCTCCGATCCCCCGCAGAGGAACCAGGTCCTCTACATTGGAGATGAAGCCCACGCCGGAGTGGCGGGCGAGCACCTCCTGAACCAGACTGGACCCGCACCGGCCGGTGCCGGTGACGAAGGCAAACTGTGGGGTGGATGAGCTGTCTTGACCGGTCATGGATTTCCGTCTCTAGCGGGGGCCGACAGCTGCGGCTGTGGGTCGGCGCTGCCATTGAGGATCTTAACGGCACCGGAGCGGATCTTGTGAACGCCGGCTCGCCTCGATGAGGATCCTCCACGTCAACAAGTTCCTGTACCGCCGGGGCGGCGCAGAGAGCTACATGCTCGACCTGGCCCAGCTGCAGCTGCAGGCCGGCCACACCGTCGAGTACTTCGCCATGTCCCACCCGGACAACCTTCCCAGCCGGTACGAACGCCACTTTCCCGGCAACGTCGAGCTGGAGCCGATGCCTGAATCTCTCCTGGGCAAGGTCGAAGGCGCCGGGAGGCTGCTGTTCTCCCCCGCATCGCTCCTCGGGATGGCCCGGGTGGTCAGGGAGTTCAAGCCCGATGTCGTTCACCTCCACAACATCTATCACCAACTATCGCCGTCGATCCTGCGCCCGCTGGCCTCACGGTCGATTCCGGCGGTGATGACCCTCCACGACTACAAGCTGGCGTGCCCCACCTACCGGTTCCTGGACAAGGGCCAGATATGCGAGGCGTGTCTGGGGGGCAAGTACCGCCAGGCAGTCATCCGCCGTTGCAACCGGGGGTCGCTCGCGGCGAGCACACTGAATGCGGTCGAGATGAGGCTCCACATGTCGTTCGGCGCCTACGAACCGGTCCGGCTATTTCTCTGCCCGAGCGAGTTTCTGGCGGGGAAGATGCGGGAGGCCGGCGTCTTCCCCGAGCGCATGCGCCACGTTCCCCACTTCGTGACAACCGCAGGGGTCGAGGTCAAGTCCCAGCCCGGCGGAGGTGCGGTCTTCGCCGGAAGGCTGTCGCACGAGAAGGGCGTGGACACCCTGATCGAGGCCGCGGCCATGGCCGGGGTCCACCTCGACATAGCGGGCGAAGGCCCCCAGATGCAGACCTTGAGAGAGATGGCAGAGCGGCTGGCCGGCGGCCTGGTCACCTTTCACGGCCGAATCCCCCTCGCCGAGGTCCGCGATCTGCTTAGGGCCGGGTCGGTCGCCGCCCTGCCCGCCCGGTGGTACGAGAACCAGCCGTTGTCGGTTCTCGATGCGTTCGCCTGCGGCGTCCCGGTCGTGGGAAGCAACCTGGGCGGGATCCCGGAGCTGATCGAGGACCGGGTGGACGGCTACCTCGTCCCTCCGGACGACCCGGCCCAGCTCGCCGACCGCCTGCGCGCCGTCGCCGACTTCTCCGGGTCCTCCTACGAGATGGGGCTCGCAGGCAGGAGAAAGGTCGAGGAACAGTTTTCGGTCGAAATGCACCTCGCAAGCGTCGAAGGGGCCTACGCCGCGGCGGCGTCTGCGGTCGACGTCCCGGCTGCGGGCTGAGGTTTCAGGCCCTCCTCAACCTTCCCTTCATCGCCGAGAACACCAACCGGTCCTCCTCGGTTATGCCGAGCACGATGACCACCGCGAGGTAGACGAGCCCGAGGGCGGCCGCCCCGACCAGGAGCGCCGGAAGGCCGCTGAGCGTGCTGCCGATGAACCAGGCCGGCACTGCGCCGGCCGCTGCCGCCGCCATCCCCTTGACCATCGCCACCCCGAACGGCCACATCCGCATCGTCACCCAGACCTCGATCACCCGAGCTAGGTTGACCAGGGTGAGCGAGATCGTCCAGGAGGCGGCGGCGCCGATCAGGCCGAACCGGGGCACGAGCAGGACGTTCAGCAGCACATTCACCACCAGCACGGCCAGGTTGTTCAGGGTGTTAAGCAGCGGACGCCCGGACATGTTGAGCATCAGGGCGCAGGGGCCGGTGGCCGCGTCGACCAGTTTCCCCAGCGCGAGAACCGCGGTCACCGCCGCTGCAGTGCGGAAGCCCCGCCCGAAGATGTCGAGAAGCTCCTCGGGGAAGATCACGAGGACGGTGAACGCCGGCAGGGCGAGCCTGACCGTCCAGTTTGCCGCCGCCCGGTAGGCCCGCTCGAGCGCGTGGTGCTCCTCCCGGTGGTACAGGTCGGCGATCCGGGGCCCAAGCGAGGAGTTGATCGCCGTCTGCACGAGGGAGGCCAGCACCACCAGGCGGGTGGCGACCGAGTAGACGCCGACCTCGGCGCTGGGCAGGTAGATGCCCAGGATCACCGTGTCGGTCCAGATCATCCCGGAGTTGGCCAGCGACCCCAGCCAGCTGACCGAGGAAAAAGCGAAGAGCTTGCGCGGCTCGTAGACCGGTGCGGCCGGCTCCTTCAAGAGGCGCCTGATCGCCCCGGCGGAGAGAATCGCTGCGATGCAGTTGCTGGTCACGAGCGCCACCATTGCCCCCATCACGCCGCGCCCGAGTGCGAGAAACAGGACGGTGAGCGCCACCCGGAGGACCGGCTCGAGAATCAGCCCGATGGAGGCCGACGCTTTCATCGTCTTGAACCCCTGGGTAGCGCCGAGAGCAACCCCGGCGAAGGTTGCCGCCGGCAGTGCCAGGGCGACCGCCCTCAGGGGCTCGGCCAGGCCGCGCTCGGAAAACACCGACACCGCCATCCAGTCGCTGGCCAGGTAGAGGCCGAGCCCGAGGACAGATGCGAGCCCGATGGCAGCCCCGATCCCCAGCAGGACCGTTCCGTAGACCGCGCCGGAATCCTTGCCGGCCCGGTTGACTGCGACAAAGCGCATCGTCCCGGTGTGAAGTCCGCCCATCGCGATCATCTGAAGCAGCGACAGCACCGCGAAGGCCTGGGCGTAGATGCCGAGGTTGGTGCGGCCGAGCGCGCGGGCCAGAATGAGCGAGATGACGAAGGTGGCCGACTGCGAGACCAGCAGCCCGACGAAGTTGAGCCCGCTCCCGCGAGCCATTCCGAGAACCTCGCGATCGGCTCTGGTCGAATCGCCGCCGGTTCCGGTTCCGCGCTTAATCAATGAGCGGCGATGCGGCCTTTAGGAGATTAGTCAAGGAGCGTCAGGGACGACGACTTTCTCCCTCGGGACAGAACCCGGGTGATCGCACGCCACGCGCGGGCGGCCACCACCACCGGCGTCACCATAACGATGGCCAGGTCCAGGCCGAGGGACCAGTTCTGTATGTAGTAGAGGTCAAGCCGGCGATAGGCGCGGAACGACGGCATGTCGCGGGCCTCGACCTGCCACAGCCCGGACAGGCCCGGGGGGACGCGTTCCCGGAGGCGGAGGGTGCCGTCGAAGTTCAGGCACTCGTCGGGCAGGGATGGGCGAGGGCCGACCAGGCTCATACTGCCCCGGATCACGTTGATCAGCTGCGGAATCTCGTCGATGCTGGCGGCTCGGAGGAAACGCCCGAGCGGGGTGATGCGCGGGTCGGCGTCGGCCTTGAACAGCGGGCCGTCCCGCATATTCATCGGAAGCACCTCGGGAAGGCGGGACTCCGCGTTTACGACCATCGTCCGGAGCTTGAGCATCGTGAACAGGCGCCCGAAGCGCCCGACCCGCTGCTGGCGGATGAAGACCGGGGATCCGTCGAAGATCCGGATGGCCAGGGCGGCAGCGACCATCACCGGGAGCGCCAGCACCAGGCACACCGATCCCAGGACCAGGTCGAGGGACCTCTTGAGGGCCAGCTCCCATCCGGGAGGGTTGGAGGGGACCACGTCGTACATCGACTCGTAGGCCAGGGGAACCGTCTTGCGGGTGCCGGCGCTCCAGCCCTCGAAGCCGCCGGCGAGGCGCACCTGCAGGCCGCTGCCGGCAAGCCCGGCGGCCTTCTCGTGCAGTTCCCGGGCGTCCAAGCCCTCGGCGTCGATCAACACCGCCCCCGCGGAGCAGGATCGGGCGGCCGAACCCCAGTCCTGATCGAATGCAAAGGTCTGAATGTCCTCACTCCACTGCGGGACGAGACGGCCCGAGGGGACCAGCCCGCACAGGCGGTAGCCGATTTCCGGGTGGTCCTTGAACAGGTGGTACAGCTCCTCGGCTTCGTGTCCCGACCCCACCAGCAGGACCCGGGTGATGAAGCGGCCCTTGTTGCGCTGCCGGGAGAGCCAGCGCCTGCGGACGCCACGGAACGAACCCAGCACCCCCATTACGAGGGCCGCCCGCCACAGGATCCCGAGCGGAGCCACGACGCCGGTCGAGAGAAGCAGCATGAAAAAGATCAACGCGGAGCCGATCACCGCCTTGTTGAGGCGCGAGACCTCGACCGAGTACAACATCCAGGCGCCGGGGCCGTAGGCGTCGCTGAGAGCGAGGCAGCCGAGGGTCACGGGGACCATCAATGCGGAGAGGCCGAGGACCCTGAGCTCCTGCGGGCTGCACTCCGCCCCGCAGGCGATCAGCGCCGGCAGCGTCCACCCGGCCAGGAGGGCCAGAAGGTCCGTGAGAATGACGATGGCCCACAGCTGCCTGCTCGAGCCGTGAGCCGGGCGGTCCCCGACGAGCTCGAGCGGCGGGACTACGTCGTAGGCGACTACTCGATCCTCACGCATCGGCATCTGGTACCCCCGCCGGAAACTCCAAAGG
>DASTUJ010000095.1 GCA_035759705.1 Actinomycetota bacterium
CGGCTCGCAGGTCGTCGCGAAAATAGCGGCGCACCAGGTCCTGCAGCGTGAAGGCGTAGGCGCCGAAGAAGGCGAACTTCAGGGCTTCGAGCTTGGCCGGCGACAGGTAGGCCTCGAGCAGCGGAAGTGTGCCGTCCTGGGGCGGCAGAATCAGTACCCAGCCCAGGCAGATGAGCAGGGTGGCGAACAGGACCGGCGAAAAGGTCTCGGTGTGAGCAAAGGGGCTGTGCCCGGCGCCGACCAGCTCGATGGTGCTGACCGAGCCCCGGCCGTAGATCGTCTCGAACTTCTTCCGGTACATGTTGTCCTTGGTCGGTTCGAAGGGTTCTTCCGAGTCCCGCCCGTGCGTCTCCACCAGGTAACGGCGGACCCCGGCGTGCGCCTCGTTCCAGATCTTGAAGTAGTTGGTGTGCTGGGGAGGTGCGGGAAGGTTCTCGACGGCGTCGATTTTCAGCCGGTAGAGGTTCAGGACGTATTCGTCGTAGAGGCTGGGCCCTTTGTTCTTGATGAACAGCAGGTAGATCCAGCCGGGGATCATCGCCAGGAGCAGCGCAACCGTGTACTTGAGGACCTGGATCCACGTGTCGCCGCCCCCGGTCACCGCGCTCACCACCAGCACGGCCAGCGGAGCGATCATGAGGATGACCCACAAGGAGAGCCCGGACAGGCTGGGGAATCCCGTGCGTCGGGTGTTGGTGGCGGACTCCGGGCTTTCGGTCATTGCGCTTCGAAGGTACGCCCGGCTCGGTCGGAAAGTAACCCGGAAAACGCCTCATTTCGGTTGCCGGAACTACCTAGATGCCGGTGTTTTAGTGGCCGGGCTCGAAAACTTGTAAGTTTGGACTTTCCGCACGCAACAAAGGAGTCCTTTCTTGGGCATTGGCAGAGAGCAGGTTGAGCATGTCGCCAAGCTGGCGCGCCTTGCCCTGACTGAGGAGGAGCTGGACACCTTCGAGGAGCAGCTGTCCCGCATCCTCGAGCACGCAAACACCGTGACCAACCTGGACACCGAGGGCGTCGAGCCCACCTCCCACTCGATGCCGCTGATGAACGTGCTCCGGCCCGACGTGGTCATCCCGTCGATCGGCTCCGAGGCCGCCCTGGCGAACGCCCCCGCCGCCGAGGACGGGCACTTCCGGGTCCCCCGGATCCTGGACGACGAGTCTTGACCGAGCTCTGGGAGCGGACCGCCGCCGACCTGGCCTCACTTATCGCGTCGAAGGAGGTCTCCGCCGCCGAGGTGACCGAGTCCTGTATCGCCCGGACCAACGAGGTCGAGGGCGACGTCCTGTCCTACCTGACGCTGACGCCCGACGCCGCCCGGGCAAAGGCCTCTGAGGTCGACGCCGCCGTGGCCGCCGGAGAGCCCCTCGGGCCGCTGGCCGGCGTGCCGATGGCGCTGAAAGACATCATCTGCACGAAGGGCATCCGCTCGACGGCCGCCTCCAAGATCCTGGACACCTACGTCCCGCCCTACTCGGCGACCGTGGCGCAACGCCTGTACGACGCCGGCGGCGTGCTGCTGGGCAAGACCAACCTCGACGAGTTTGCGATGGGGTCCTCCACCGAGAACTCCGCCTACCAGGTCACCCACAACCCCTGGGACCTGACTAAGGTCCCCGGCGGCTCCTCCGGCGGTTCCGCCGCCGCGGTGGCGGCCGGGCAGGCGCCGTTCTCCATCGGCACCGACACCGGCGGCAGCATCCGCCAGCCGGCGGCCCTGTGCGGAGTGGTCGGCCTGAAGCCCACCTACGGCCTGGTCCCCCGGTACGGGCTGATCGCCTTCGCCTCGTCGCTGGACCAGGCGGGCCCGCTCACCCGGGACGTGCGAGACGCCGCGCTGGTCCTCCAGGTCATCGCCGGGCTGGACCCCAAGGACTCGACCTCCCTGCCCAGCCCGGTCCCCGACTACGTCGGCGCGCTGGAAAAGGGAATCGACGGCCTGAAGATCGGCGTGGTCAAGGAGATCTCCGGCGAAGGAGTCGACCCGGCCGTCCAGGCCCGGTTCCGGGAGGCCGTGCAGATCCTTGAGAAGCTGGGGGCCCAGGTCGGCGAGGTCTCGCTGTCGACCTTCGGCTACGGCATCGACATCTACTACCTGATCGCCCCGGCGGAAGCCTCCTCCAACCTGGCCCGCTTCGACGGGGTGCGCTACGGCCTCAGGGTCGACGGCGCCGACGTCGAGCAGATGAACCGGGCCACCCGGGCCGCCGGCTTCGGCGCCGAGGT
>DASTUJ010000096.1 GCA_035759705.1 Actinomycetota bacterium
GGAAGGTGTTCGCCACCAAAGAGCGCTTCCCGGAGGCCGACGAGATCGTGGTCCAGTGGCCGAACGAGTTCCTGGAGACCGCAAAGGTCGACCGCAGGACGGCCATCTGCATCCTGACCCACGACCCGAAGTTCGACATCCCGCTCCTCCAGGTGGCTCTAAAGACCAAGGCCGGATACATCGGAGCCATGGGAAGCCGCCGGACCCACCAGAAGCGGGTCGACAACCTGCTCGAGGTCGGCGTCACCGAGGAGGAGCTGGACCGCATCCAGGCCCCGCTGGGGCTGGATATCGGCGCCTCACAGCCCGAGGAGGTTGCGATCGCCGTGGCGGCTCAGATCATCGCCAACCGGAACGGCAAACCCGGCGGGTCGCTGAAGCACTCCGCCGGCCGGATCCACTCCAAGCCGGTCGAGGAGCCCGTCGGCTAGCTCCAAACACTGCATTGACGGCCGCCCTACGGGGCGGCCGTTTGGTTTCTAGGTATCCCACCAAAGGGTTGCGATCTCGTGCTGGGGCGGTGAGGCGGTCCACAGGCCGTCCCGTTCGTTCAGCCGGTCGCCCAGGGCCTCGGCGAGCTCGTCGTCCTGCTCCGGTTGCAGGCAGACCCTCTTGCGGACCAGGGCGATCGCGTCGGCCCGGCCGGCGAAGCCGCTCATCACCGGGGGGCCGGACTCCAGGAGGTGCTGCACGTCGTAACCCAGCTCGGCCACGGCGTTCACTGCGTCGAGGTAGTCGGGCCCTTCGGGCCGGGGCAAGCCGTGGAACCTGAGCCAGAGGTCGCCCATCCAGGCCAGGGGGTGTCGCGGGGTCAGCTCTACCACCACGCGGCGGACGGCCTTGTCAGAGAGGGCTTTCACGAACGGGGCGAGGTCGGCGACGTTGTAGAAGACGTGGTGGCAGATGACGACATCGGCCCGGTCGACCTGCGGGGCGACCTCCGGCCAGGTGCCCAGTACGGTCGAGCAGGCGACACCCTGGCCTGAGGCGGCCTCGGCGAAGGAGTCGAGCATGCTCTGGGACGAGTCGACCCCGATCAGCCGCCCCGCCCGGCCGGCCAGCGGAAGGCTCCCCGCCCCGCCTCCAACCCCGACGTCCAGCACGGTGCCGCCCTCCGGGAGGGCCTCGAGGGCCCGGCGATTGGCGGGGGAGAGACCCCGGCGCATCGCCGAGGCTGCCCGTTCGGCGAACAGCCCGGGAGGGAATCCCCATGGGGACTCCGGCGCGGCGGCGATGATCTCGTCCGGGATGGCCCAGGACTCCAGATCTCTCCTCCAGTGTTCGAGCGCGCTCATGTGCTTCTCCCAAAAGAAAAGACCCCGGCGCCGTTAAGGCGCCGGGGTCTCAGCAGAACGTTGGAGCTTTACTCGCCGGGGTTGAGGTCCTTGAGCGAACCACCCTTCCAGACGACACCGGTGGTGCGTGCCTTCTCGAAGGCGTCCAGGTCACGGAAGCCGAGGCGCTCTGCCTGGGCGTCGGTGGTAGGACGAGCCTCCTCCTGCGGAGCAGATGCGCTGCCGCCGCCGCGGCGGTAGGACAGCGGTGCGTTCGGGTCGTCGCCGCGCTTGCGTGCGATGTCCCGCTCCTGCTGTGCAGGCTCGGACACTGCCTCGGGAACTGCGCTTCCAACCTCGGGGTCGGGGCGAGCTTCCTGGTGGGGAGGCCACGGGCCCGGAACCGGCTGGCCGGCGATTTTGAGGAAGTCGGTAACTTCGGGCCACGCCCATACCGAGTTGTCCCCGCCCACGCGGTTCTGGTTGTTCTTGCCGGGTGCGTCCTGGATCAGCTCATAGATCCGGGGGCTACCGGGACTCGCCTGAAAATCATCGTCGGCCATTCCAACTCCTTTCGAAAGCTTTTGGGCCTTCTCGATACTGCCGAACTGCTAACAGAAAAAGACCGGGCAACAGACTAGCACTATGCCTAAATTGGTTCTTCGTGCGCTCCTCGAGGGGCCAGAGGTCCCGTCATGCTCGATGTGTAGTCGCCAAGCCAGGTGTCATCCCATTGGTTGTCGTACTTCTGGTCGTTGCAGTGCGGATTGTACTTTGCGATGAGCTCGATCTGAATGTTCTTCAGCGTGCCCTCCAGCGACTGGGAGTCCGGAACGAAGTACGAGGCGACGTGAAGCTTCCACGGGGACCCTGCCCGCTCCGCCCAGCATGAAGCCGCGGGGTGGCGCTTGGGAAGGCCTGCCTTGGAAAGATCGAGCGCGTAACCCACGTAGATGACCGAGTAGGACTCCGGCTTTTTCACCGGGTCGGCCTTGTACATGATTGCGTAGACGCCGGGTCTCTGGGGAGGGTTCCAGCCGCCCAGAAGAAGCGGCCCCTCGAACGAATACCCTGCGAGACTTCCTAATCTGATCATGAAGCCCTCCTAAATCGCTGCAGTTGCATCCGCCAAGTCACAGCAACCATCAAGGGCAAAGTGCGTGTTGAGTCCCTGGGCCGACCATGCGTAGCGAATAACTCCAAGTTAATCTTAGACTCATCGGGGGGCTAGTTCATCCTCCGAAAGTTCAGCAATTGTAGGCCCTGTGGCGAGCTAACAACGGGGAAAGTCCGGTAGTCGACATTCACCGGCTCGCCGCACCGGCTTCGGCGCACCTTCGAAAGGTAAGTAGTGGCCTCAGGCAGCAGGCGAGCCGCCGTGCTCACAATCAGCGACGGCGTGTTTCATGGAACCCGGACCGATGACTCGGGCCGGGTCCTGGCGGAGGCTCTGGAGGGCGCCGGTTTCGAGGTAGCAGAGCGCAAGGTGGTGCCGGACGACCGCAAGGACATCGAGCCTGCGATCGTCGCCCTCGCCGGGCAGAACGACCTCGTTCTGACCACCGGTGGGACCGGGCTGGGCCCCCGGGACGTCACCCCCGAGGCGACCCTGGCGGTAGTCGAACGCCTGGCCCCCGGCTTCGCCGAGGCGATGAGGGCCGACGGCCGGGCCAAGACCCCGATGGCGATTCTTTCCCGGGGCGTCAGCGGGGTCCTGAAGGACGCCCTGGTGGTGAACTTCCCCGGAAGCCCAAAGGCGTGCCGGGAGGGGCTGGACGTGATCCTGCCGCTCTTCGGTCACGCGATGGACCTGATCACCGGCTACACGGTTCACAAGGACGGCCCGCCGAAGCCGGGAGACCGCCCGGGCGACATCGACCTGGAGGGCAAGAAGCCTCTGAGCCACGACCACTCCCACAACGGCAAGGGGGCCGAATCCACTCCCGCCCCCCCGGCCTCACCCGAGGCTCAGGCTCCGGTCGCCGACCAGGCCGATCCCGCCTGGGAGGTCACCAGCACCCTGGCCAGGCGCATCGACCTGGGCGAGGACAGCCTGCTCGCCACCGCAATCCGCCGTGAGGGGTCGCCTCCGTGCTCGGTGGGGCAGAAGATGCTGCTGGGACCCGGCGGCCCGCTCACGGGAACTCTGGGATGCTCCGACTTCGACACCGCAATAGCCCGCGAGGCGGCGCAGGTGCTCGCCGGAGGCGTATCGACCACCCGAACGCTCACCCATGACCTGGGGACTATCGAGGTCTACCTCGAGCCCTACACCCGCAAGCCCCGGCTGGTGGTGATCGGGGCCACCCCGGTCGCCCTGTGGCTGCTTCGTTGGGGCAGGGACCTGGGCTACGAGCCGGTCCTGGTAGAGGAGCGCGACGGGTGGGTCACGCCGGAGCACCGCGAAGCGGCGTCCAGGGTGGAGACCTCGGCCGACAACGTGGGCGGAGGAAGCGTGCTGGACGTGGTCCACACCGACCACGAGTCGCCCGCAGTCCCGGACCAGATCGGCGCCCTGCTGCCCCTGAAACCCCGCTTCGTCGGGATCATCGGCAGCGCCCGGCACACCGGCCACCACATTCAGCAGCTTAAGGACCACGGGCTGGACCCGGAGCAGATCGAGCAGATCCAGTCGCCGGTCGGGCTGAACCTGGGGGCCAAGACGCCTCCGGAGATTGCGCTTTCGATCCTGGCCGGGCTGATGAGGTTCCGTTCCGGCCGCAAAGGCGAGTGGCTGGACCGCCGGTTCGAGGAAGGTGGCGAATGAAAATCAGAGTCCGCATGTTTGGAGGCCTGGCCGAGAGGGGCCGCGCCGAGGAGGTCCTGGATATCCCGGAGAACTCGTCGACGGACGACCTGATGGCCATCCTCTACGAGCGCTACCCCGATGTCGGCAGGCTGTCCGGACAGATCCGCACCGCGGTGAACAAGGAGATTGCATCCGGCGACCAGACGCTTTCCGATGACGACGAGGTGGCCCTGCTTCCCCCGGTCGCCGGGGGGGCGAACATCGTCACCGGCCTCAGGGAGGGAGGCGCCACGGTGAACGAGGCGATGGAGGCGGTGGAAGCCCCGGACGCCGGCGGCATCGTCGTCTTCGTCGGCACCGTTCGCAACCACGCCGACGAGTGGGGCGAGGTCGACCGCCTGGAGTACTCCGCCTACCGGGAGATGGCCGAGGCCGTCCTGCAGCAGGTTGCCGAGGAGGCGGTGCAGAAGTGGCCGCTGTCCGGCATGGCGATCTTCCACGGCCTGGGCAACCTGAAGGTCGGTGACCACACGGTGGTCGTCGCAGCCTCGTCGGCCCACCGGGGCGAGGCTTTCGAGGCCGCCCGCTACGGCATCGACGAGGTCAAAGTCCGCTGTCCGGTCTGGAAGAAGGAGGGCCGGGGCGACGAGCACCGCTGGGTGGGACTCGAAGAAGCCGCTCCGCCCGGTGACGCCGAGGGACCGGAGGACTGATTGGGATACGTGATGAGAACCGTCGCCGAGGTCCGGAAGGACATCCTCGACGCGGTCGAGCCGCTCGAGCCGGTGACCCTGCCGCTCATCGACGCGTGGGGCTGCGTGCTGGTGGAGGACGCGAAAGCCCCCTATGACATTCCCACGTTCGCCTCGTCGGCGATGGATGGTTATGCAGTCCGGTCCGAGGACGTGGCCGGCGCGCCGGTCACCCTGAAGCGGGTGGGAAGCGCCTACATCGGCCACACCCCCGAGGGCGAGGTGGGACCGGGCGAAACCATGTGGATCGCCACCGGCGCCCCGATCCCCCCGGGCGCCGACTGCATCGCACCCAAGGAGGACGTCGAGTCCGAGCCCGATGTCATCACAGTCCAGAAATCGTTCTCACCCGGCCAGTTCGTGCGGCCGCCGGGACAGGACCTCAAGGAGGGCGACGTCGTGGTCCCCGCCGGCAAGGTGCTCGCCGGGCCCGAGCTGGGGAATCTGTCGACCGCCGGCTTCGCCGAGGTCACCGTCTACCCAAAGGCCCGGGTGTGTGTGGTCTCCACCGGCGACGAGCTGATCGAGCCGGGCACCAAGCCGGCGTACGGCCAGATCCCGGACGGAAACGGCTACACCATCTCCGGTTGCCTGAAGGAGCTGGGAATCTCGCCGGTCCGTCCCCCGATCGTGCCGGACGACGAGGACCTTCTGCGTGAGGTGTTCGTCTCCCGGGCACCCGAAGTGGACGTGTTCATCTCCTCCGGAGGCATGTCGGTGGGCGACCTGGACGTGGTTCGCAAGGTGGTGGAGGAGCTCGGACAGATCGACGCCTACAAGGTGGCGATGCAGCCCGGGATGCCCCAGGCCTTCGGCAACGTCGAGGGCCGGACCTACTTCGGTCTTCCCGGCAACCCGGTCTCGGTATTCGTCTCCTTCGAGCTGTTCATCCGCCCGGCCCTGCTGAAGATGATGGGCAGGACCGACCTCGATCGGCCGGTCGTCCGGGCGGCACTCGACGACGAGATGGACGGCCTTGTTGACAAGACCCGCTACTCCCGGGTGCTGGTCTACCGCGACGGGGACGGCTGGAGGGCCAGCTCCACCGGGCCCGCGGCATCCAACCTTTTGGGCACTGTCGTGAAGGCAAACGGGCTGGCTGTGATCCCGCCCGGCGACAAGCCGGTGAAGGCGGGGGAGCAGGTAAACGTTCAGCTGTACCGCCCGCTCGAGCAGATTCACGCTTGACGGGTTGGGGTAGGTAACAAATAACGGCCTCTATACTTTGGCCACAATGCTTAGATGAAAGTAGGGGAAAAATGGCTTACGAACTACCACCGCTGCCATATGCATACGATGCTCTGGAACCGCATATCGATGCACGGACGATGGAGATCCACCACACCAAGCACCACCAGACCTACATCGACAAGCTGAACGCAGCGCTTGCCGACAAGCCGGAGCTCTCCGCCAAGCCCATCCAGGAGCTGATGAAGGACTTCGCCGAGGTCCCCGCAGAGCTTTCGACCCCGGTGCGCAACCACGGTGGCGGCCACGCCAACCACTCGCTGTTCTGGACGATTCTTTCGCCCGACGGCGGCGGCGAGCCCAAGGGCCCGCTGGCCGATGCGATCAACAGCTCGTTCGGCTCGTTCGACCAGTTCAAGACCCTGTTCACCAACACCGCGGTCAACCAGTTCGGCAGCGGCTGGGCATGGCTCGTCGTAGCCGACGGACAGCTCGTCCCCTACGGCCTGCCCAACCAGGACTCCCCCCTGGCCGCCGGCGAGAACCCCATCCTGGGCCTCGACGTCTGGGAGCACGCCTACTACCTGAAGTACCAGAACCGTCGCCCCGAGTACATCAGCGCCTTCTGGAACATCGTCAACTGGGACGAGGTCAGCGCCCGGTACGAAACCGCCGTGGGCTAAGCCCAATATGTAAAGAAAAGGCCGCCCTTCGGGGCGGCCTTTTCAGTTGGGCCAACCTCTACATCGCAGCCCGGACCTCGGCGATGGCGGCCGCCGGGCCGTCTGGGTGACGGAACAGCGCCGAGCCCACCACGAAGTGGTCGGCGCCGGCCTTCAAGGCTCCGGCCACGGTGTCCTTGGTGACACCGCCGTCGACCTCGAGTGCGATCTCCCGGCCGGTGGCGTCGATCATCGCCCGGGCCTCGGCCACCTTCGGCTCCATCTCGGTTATGTACGCCTGGCCGCCGAACCCGGGGTTCACGGTCATGATCAGCAGGTGGTCGATGGAGCCCATGCAGTGCCGGATCGTCTCCAGGGAGGTCGCGGGGTTCAGCGCAACCCCGGACCTGGCCCCCATCCGGCGGATCTCCTCCAGGCACCGGTGCAGGTGAGTGATCGCCTCCGGGTGGACGATCACGGTCTCGCAGCCGGCCTTCACGTAGTCCTCGACCCATCGCTCGCCGTCGGTGATCATCAGGTGCGCCTCGAAGGGGATGTCGGTCAGGTCCCGGCACTGCTTGATGACCTCGGCGCCGAAGGTGAGGTTCGGCACGAAGTGCCCGTCCATGACGTCCCACTGGATCGCGTCGGCGCCACCCTCCGCCAGCCGGGTCACGTCCTCACCGAGACGTGCGAGATTAGCGTTGAGCACTGAGGGGACGATTCTGCGCTGGGTCACTGGAACCTCTCTTTTCGCTTTGTTCCGGGGCGGTTTCCGCCGGGTCTTGAACGAGTGCCCGGCCGGTATTGGCAGGGCAACGGGTAGATTCAAATTCGAAAATGGACGGTATCACGCACCGCGTGATGCTTGTCCGCCGGTCTGCACTGCCCGCAGGCACATGCCGGCGAGCAGAAATCTTTCTGTTATGAGTAAACTACGGCATGGCTACCAGGAGTTCTTCTCTACCTAACCGCGCTCCCAACACCGGGCGACCGATAATGCTGGGCGTCGTCGGCGACTCTGCAACCGGCAAGACGACCATCACCGCAGGAATCGCCAAAATCCTGGGCAAAGACCGCGTGACGACTATCTGCACGGACGACTACCACAAGTTCGACCGTGTCGAGCGCAAAGAGCTGCCCTTCACTCCGTTGCACCCCGACTGCAACTACATGGAGATCATCGAGCAGCACCTGAAGCTCCTGGCCGACGGCGAGCCCATCCTCAAGCCCATCTACAACCACAGCCACGGAACACTGGACCGGCCGGTGCTGGTCACCCCCCAGGAGTACATGGTCGTGGAGGGCCTTTTCGGCTTCTACACCAAGCCGATGCGGGACTGCTTCGACGTCAAGGTCTTCCTCGACCCGCCGGAGGACGTGCGGCGCGCCTGGAAGATCAAGCGGGACGTCGGCAAGCGCAACTACACCGAGGAGCAGGTCGACGCCGACCTCGCCAAGCGCGAGCCGGAGTCCGAGGCGTACATCCGCCCCCAGCGGGCCCACGCCGACATCGTCGTGCGCTTCTACCCCCCCGGCCCGGAACTGGACGTCGACGCCAGCCACTACAACGTGAAGCTGGTGCTCCGCCCGACCCTTCCGCACCCCTATCTCGCTGAGATCGCCTCGGCGACCAGGACCTCCAAGTACGAGCCGATCCGGTTCTCACTGGCTCGGGACCGCGGTCAGCCGGTCGACGTACTGGAGATCGACGGCACGGTGCCCGACGAGGTCGCCGCTTCGGCCGAGCAGATCATCTGGGAGAAGATGCACAAGGACGGCAAGCTGGACGCCAACGCCATCGGTCTTTTTGCCGAAGGCGATCAGCAGCGGGTTTCCGGCCCCCTGGGACTGACCCAGCTGCTGATTGTGTTCCAGCTCCAGTCGGCCCGAGCCGGGTTCGAGTTCAGCTAGAAGCTCGTTCTCCCGCTTCACTCCGCACTAGATCAAGTGAGTCAAATCGCTGATTTAGCGCGGGCTGTTAACCGAGGAACTCCCGGGATGCGCCGAACCACTGGTCGACTGCCTGCTTGGTGTTGAGGGAGCGCAGCAGCTCGAGGAACGCCTCGGCGCTCGGGGAGTAGTCGGTCTGGCTGCGGTAGAGGACGTGCCAGGAGCGGACCAGCGGCGTCCCGATGACCTCTAGCCGGGCCAGGGTGCCGGCCTCCAGCTCGGCGGCCACGGCGTGGGTTGAGATCAGCGTCACCCCCAGGCCGGCGGAGGCGGCCTGCTTCACGGCGCCGTTGCTGCCCAGCGTCATAAAGGGTGGGGATTCGATGCCGGACTCGGTGAAGAACTCTTCGGTGTTGTTGCGGGTGCCGGAGCCGCCCTCCCTGAGTAGCCAGGTTTCCTTCCCCAAAAGAGGCGCCTCGAAGGGCCCTGCGTTGGCCAGGCGGTGCTCGGGCGAGCCGACGACGACCAGACGGTTGTCCAGGAAGGGCTCTCCGGCGATCTCGCCGTTGTCGGGAGGCCGTCCACCGATCCCCAGGTCCACCTGATAGGAGAGAAGGCTGTCGAACACCCCCTGAAGGTTGCCAACCTCCATCCAAAGCTCGACCCCGGGCTCTCTTTGCCGGAACAGCTTGAGGATGGGCGCCATGAGCGACTCGCCGGCGGTGGTCACGGCGGAAAGGCGCAGCTGGGCGGTCTGGCCGGCCTTTTCGCGGGCTCGCCGGGCGGCTTTTTCGTATAAACCTAGAATTTGTGACGCATACCCGGCGAATTCCTGCCCGGCAGGGGTTACCCTGATACCGCGGCCCTGGCGTTCTACCAGTGCGACGCCCAGCTCCCTTTGCAGGGAGGCCACTCCGGCAGAGACCGATGGCTCCGTCACCATGAGGCTGGCGGCGGCGGCCCGAATCGATCCGTGGCGGACTACCTCCAAGAAGGTTTTGAGCTGGCCAAAGGTCATACCCCTATCTTAGAGAACTACCTAACAAACGTCAACAAAGGTTCAATTGCTTTCTTAGTAAACCAGTACTATTCTGGAGCGGACAACCCGGTGAGTGGCCGGAAAAGCTTGAACGGACGGAGGACATACATGGCCGGTACTAGCGACCCAGCAAGGCCGCGTTGGATGGCGGGCGTCATGCCCTACAAGGAAATGGGCTATTGGAAGCCCGAGTACGTCCCGGAGGACAGCGACATCATCGCCGCCTTCCGTATCACCCCGCAGGA
>DASTUJ010000097.1 GCA_035759705.1 Actinomycetota bacterium
GTAGATGCCGGCCTGGTCCGGCAACTTGCGGATGCGTGCGACCACCGGCTCGCGCATGGCCGTCTAGCCCGCGAAGATCTGCAACTCGCGCAGCTCCTTGAGCCGGTCGCGCAGCGCCGCCGCCTCCTCGAACTCCAGGCGCTTGGCGGCGGCGCGCATCTGCTTCTCGAGGCGGGAGATGCGCTCGGTGAGCGGCACGTCGTCCTCGGCGACCATGGCCGGACGGCGGTCGCCGGGGGTCCAGTAGTCAAGGTTGCTCATCGCCACCAGCGGGCTGTGGATGTCGCGCAGGATGGACCGCGGCTCGATGCCGTGCTCGCGGTTGTGGGTGGCCTGGCGCTCGCGCCGGCGCCCCGTCTCCTCGATGGCGCGGCGCATCGACTCGGTCACGGCGTCGGCGTAGAAGATCACCCGTCCCTGGAGGTTGCGGGCGGCGCGACCCGAGGTCTGGATGAGCGACGTCTGGCTGCGCAGGAAGCCCTCCTTGTCGGCGTCGAGGATGGCGACCAGCGAGACCTCGGGCAGGTCGAGCCCCTCGCGCAGCAGGTTGATGCCGACCAGGACGTCGAACTCGCCCAACCGCAGGTCCCGGAGGATCTCGATGCGGCTGATGGTGTCGACGTCGGAGTGCAGGTAGCGGACCTTGACCCCCGACTCCAGCAGGTAGTCGGTCAGGTCCTCGGCCATCCTTTTGGTCAGCGTGGTGACCAGCACCCGCTGCTCCCGCTCGACCCGGACGTTGATCTCGTTCAAAAGGTCGTCGATCTGCCCCTTGCTCGGCCGGACGCTTACCTCCGGGTCGGCCAGGCCGGTCGGGCGAACGATCTGCTCGACCACCTGGCTGGAGACCTTCAGCTCGTAGGGGCTCGGGGTGGCCGACATGAAGATCACGTCGCCGACCCGCTCGATGAACTCGTCGAACCTCAGTGGCCGGTTGTCGATTGCCGAGGGAAGCCGGAACCCGTGCTCGACCAGCACCTCCTTTCGGCTGAGGTCTCCCTCGTACATGCCGTGCAGCTGGCCGATGGTGACGTGCGACTCGTCGATGACCGTCAGGAAGTCGTCCGGGAAGTAGTCGAGCAGTGTGAACGGGGGCGATCCGGCGGTCCGCCCGTCGATGTGCCGGGAGTAGTTCTCGATGCCGTTGCAGAAGCCGA
The DNA here is from genome assembly GCA_035759705.1 of Actinomycetota bacterium. NCBI lineage: Bacteria > Bacillati > Actinomycetota > Actinomycetota bacterium. The sequence goes on from DASTUJ010000097.1 coordinate 1,158, forward strand.
TCTGCTCCATCATCTCCAGGTCGTACTCGGTCCTCATCCGCAACCGCTGCGCCTCCAGGAGCTTGTTCTCCTTCTCCAGCACGTAGAGCCGGTCCTTCAGCTCCTGCTTGATCTGCCGGATGGCCCGCTCCATGCGGGGGCCGGAAGCGACGTAGTGGGAGGCCGGGAAAATCGTCACGGCATCCTCGTCGCCCAGGCGCTCGCCGGTCAGCGGGTCCATGCGGACCAGGCGCTCGACGGTGTCGCCGAACAGCTCCACCCGGACCGCGCTCTCCTGGTAGGCCGGGAAGATGTCCAGCGTGTCGCCCCGGACTCGGAACTTGCCGCGGACGAAGTTCAGCTCGTTGCGCTCGTACGCCATGTCGACCAGCCGGCGGATGATCACGTTCTGCGGGTAGTCCTTGCCGACCGCCAGCCTGAGCAGCTGCGACTCGTACTCCTGCGGGGATCCCAGGCCGTAGATGCACGAGACGCTGGCGACGATGATCACGTCCCGCCGGCTGAGCAGCGCCGCGGTGGCGGAGTGGCGCAGGCGATCGATCTCGTCGTTCAGCGACGAGTCTTTTTCGATGTAGGTGTCGCTGGAGGCGATGTAGGCCTCCGGCTGGTAGTAGTCGTAGTAGGAGACGAAGTACTCGACGGCGTTGTGCGGGAAGAACTCCTTCATCTCGTTGGTGAGCTGGGCCGCCAGGCTCTTGTTGGGGGCGATGATCAGCGTGGGCCGCTGGGCGTTGGCGATCACGCCGGCCATGGTGAAGCCCTTCCCCGAGCCGGTGATTCCCAGCAGGGTCTGGCGGGCGAGGCCCTCCTCAAGGCCGCGGGTCAGGTTCTTTATGGCTTCGGGCTGGTCGCCGCTCGGCTCCCAGTCGGAGACGATCTGGAATTTGGTCATGGATGCTTTAAGTATCCAAGATCGAGCAGCTCCAGAAGGCCGTCGAGGGTGTCTATCCGGTGGCCTTCGAACGCCGGGTGGTGGCCCTTTCGGTCGATGAGGATCGCCCCCATACCGACCGCTTCGGCCGCCTCGATGTCCAGCTTGGGGTGGTCTCCAACGTAGATCGCGGTTTCGGCGGCGATCCCCGAGCGTTCGAGGGCGAGGTGGAAGATCGCCGGGTCCGGCTTCTCGATCCCTTCCTTGCCTGAGATCACCATGAAGTCGAACAGGTGGGCGATCTCCATCTCGATCAACATCCCCTCCAGCCACTCCTCGAAGTTGGAGATCAGGCCGACCACCAGGCCGGCGTCCCTCACCGCCTGCAGGGTCGGGATGCACTCGGGGAACAGCCGGTAGGAGTCGTAGCGGGTGAAGCGCTCGTACAGCGCCTCGAAGATTGCCAGATCGGCGTCCGGGATGCCCAGGCGGTCGAGGGCTTCGCCGTAGATCTTCCCCCAGAACTCCAGGGACGCCTCCCGGGATATCGACCACTGCTTGACCGCCATCCGGTCCATGACCGCCACGAATGACGGCGCCATGTCGGCGAAGACCTGCTGGACCGTGTCGGGGGAGACTTTGCGGCCGCGCTCGCCCAGCACCAGCGCGAACAGCTCGTGGTGCGAGGGGTGCGGCGCAAGGAGGGTCTCGCCTGCGTCGAAGAAGACAGCGCGAAGCTGCGTGGTTCTGTTGATGGGCACTGTCATACAGCTTAACTAGGACAGAAGACGTCCTAGTCTTTGGCGACTTCTCCGGTAAAGGATTCCCGGCCCTCCACGCCGTCCTCCTCGAAGGTCACAGTCATCCGTCCGTTCCCGCGCAGGCCCTCGAAGCTGCCGGTGCCGCTGTCGCGCACGATGTACCAGGTGCTGGTTTGTGTCAGCGAATCTTCAGTAGGGCTGAAGCCGACCTTCAACTCCCCTTCCGGGCAGGTGAAGGTCCGGAGCACCAAACCGACCTCGGCGTTCCCGTGTTCGTCGCGGAGGGTCCCGCCGCTGCAGAAGGGATCATCGCCGATGACCGATCCCGGGAGAACCTCGCCGGTTGGTACGGTCACCTTCGTCTCGATCGATATCTTCTGACGTACGACCGTCGACGCCGAGCCGGAGGGCTCGACTTCGGGGCTCGCGGTCGCCTCTTGGTCTACGGCTCCCCCGCCATCGCCGCAGGCCACGAGACCGATCGCCGCAATCAACAGGGCTGCGGCCAGCCGTTGAACCCTCACATCGCTAGCCCACGTAGTCCGCGAGGTGCTTGCCGGTGAGCGTGGAGCCGGTGGCGACCAGGTCGGCAGGCGTGCCCTCGAAGACGATCCGGCCCCCGTCGTGGCCGGCGCCCGGGCCGAGGTCGATGATCCAGTCGGCGTGGGCCATGACCGCCTGGTGGTGGGCGATCACGATGACCGACTTGCCGGAGTCGACCAGCCGGTCGAGCAGCCCGAGCAAGGTCTCGACGTCGGCGAGGTGCAGGCCGGTGGTCGGCTCGTCGAGCACCAGGACGTCGCCCTTCTCGGCCATGTGGATGGCCAGCTTGAGCCGCTGTCGTTCGCCCCCGGAAAGAGTCGTCAGCGGCTGCCCAAGAAGAAGGTAGCCGAGCCCGACGTCGGCCAGCCGGTTGAGGATGGCGAGCGCGGCGGGCGTGTGAGCCTCCCCCTCGCCGAAGAACTCCTGGGCCGTGGCCACCGACATCGCCAGGACCTCGCTGATGTCCTTGTCTCCGAGCTTGTACTCCAGCACCTCGGCCTGGAACCGCTTTCCCTCGCACACCTCGCAGGTGGAGGCGACCGTCGCCATCATCCCGAGGTCGGTGTAGATGACGCCGGCGCCGTTGCAGTTGGGGCAGGCGCCCTCGGAGTTGGAGCTGAATAGCGCAGGCTTCACGCCGTTGGCCTTTGCGAACGCTTTGCGGATCGGTTCGAGCAGGCCGGTGTAGGTCGCCGGGTTGCTGCGTCGTGAGCCGCGAATCGGAGTTTGATCCACAGACACCACGCCGTCCCGCCCCTCCACCGAGCCATGGATGAGGGAGCTCTTGCCGGACCCGGCCACGCCGGTCAACACCACCAGCACGCCGAGGGGGATGTCGACGTCGACGTTCTGCAGGTTGTTGGTCTTCGCGCCGCGCACCTCCAGCTTGCCGGCGGGTTTGCGCACCTTCTCCTTGAGGGCGGCCCGGTCTTCGAGGTGGCGGCCCGTGATGGTGTCGCTGTCCCGCAGGCCTTCGACGGTACCCTCGTAACAAATTGTCCCGCCCCCCGCACCTGCTCCGGGACCGATGTCGACTGCGTGGTCGGCGATTGCGATCGTCTCCGGCTTGTGCTCGACCACCAGCACGGTGTTGCCCTTGTCCCGAAGCTGCAGGAGCAGGTCGTTCATCCGCTGGATGTCGTGCGGGTGCAGCCCGATCGTCGGCTCGTCGAAGACGTAGGTGACGTCGGTCAGCGACGACCCCAGGTGGCGGATCATCTTCACCCGTTGCGACTCGCCGCCCGACAGGGTGCCGGAGGAGCGGTCGAGCGATAGGTAGCCGAGCCCGATCCCCACGAACGAGTCGAGGGTTTCCCCCAGGGCGGTCAGAAGCGGCGCAACCGACGGCTCGTCGAGGTCACGAACCCACTCCGCCAGGTCGCTGATCTGCATCGCGCAGGCGTCGGCGATGTTGATCCCTTTGATCTTCGACTTACGTGCATGTTCGGCGAGCCGGGTGCCGTCGCAGTCGGGGCAGGTGGTGAACGTGACCACCCGGTCCACGAACGCCCGGATGTGGGGCTGCATCGCCTCGGGGTCCTTGGAAAGCATCGTCTTCTGGAGCTTGGGGATCACCCCCTCGTAGGTCAGGTTGATGCCCTCGACCTTGATCTTGGTCGGCTCACGGTAGAGCAGGTTGTGCAGCTCCTTCTTGCTGAACTTGTCGATCGGCTTGTCCATGTCGAGGCCGGAACCGCTGAAGATCCGGCCGTACCAACCGTCCATGCTGTAGCCGGGAACCATGAGCGCGCCCTCGCTGAGCGACTTGGAGCCGTCGTACAGCGCAGTGAGGTCGAAGTCGGTGACCGAGCCCCGGCCTTCGCAGCGCGGGCACATGCCGCCGGTGATGCTGAAGCTGCGCTTCTCGCTCACCGTTTTACCGGCTCGCTCGATCTTGACCGCCCCGGCACCGCTGATCGAGGCGACGTTGAAGGAGAACGCCTGGGGCGAGCCGATGTGCGGCTGCCCCAGCCGGCTGAAGAGGATCCGGAGCATCGCGTTGGCGTCGGTGGCGGTGCCGACCGTGGAGCGGGGGTTGGCGCCCATCCGCTCCTGGTCGATGATGATGGCGGTCGTCAGACCCTCGAGGACGTCGACATCGGGCCGCGCCAGGTTCGGCATGAAGCCCTGCACGAAGGTGCTGTAGGTCTCGTTGATCATCCGCTGAGACTCCGCGGCGATCGTGCCGAACACCAGCGAGCTCTTGCCCGAGCCGGAGACCCCGGTGAAGACGGTCAGCCGGCGCTTCGGCAGCTCGATGCTGACGTCCTTGAGGTTGTTCACCCGCGCGCCGTGCACCCGGATCAGGTCGTGGGTGTCGGCAACGTGCCGGGGGGGCGTTTTCGTGTCCGTCTTTGTTGCAGGGGTCATCGGGTCTCCATCTGTCGGGCGCAGTTTCGGTCGGCTTGTAGCCGGGCGGATCAGCTCAGCTCCTGAATTCGGAGCAGGTTGCCGGAGGGGTCGCGGAAGGCGCAGTCGCGTATGCCGTACGGCTGGTCGATCGGCTCCTGGACGACCTCGGCGTCGCTCGCCTGCAGCTTCTCGAAGACTCCGTCGAGGTTCTGCGTGGCCAGCAGGAGCGTGGCGTAGGTGCCCTTGGCCATCATCTCGGAGATCGTGCGGCGCTCGTCGTCGGTCAGGCCGGGGGTGGCGGCGGGCGGGTACAGGACGATGGAGGTGTCGGACTGGCCGGCAGGGCCGACGGTGATCCAGCGCATCCCCTGGTAACCGACGTCCTTGCGGACCTCGAAACCGAGGGTGTCGCGGTAGAAGGCAAGGGAGGCATCCGGGTCGTTGTGCGGGAGGAAGCTTGCGTTGATGTTGATGTCCATGTCGGTCATGTTCACTCCTTGGGTCGTGGCGGAAAGTCCATGACGCCCATGCTAGAGACGGCTCGGGGCCGGCGCTTCTCGATTCCTGATCGGTCTGGTCACCTGTTTTTCCACGCAGGGAGGCATCCCCGCCGTCCTGCCGGCCTCCTGCTGCCGGTAGACGCTTGGCGGCACCCCGACCAGCTCGGTGAAGCGGGTGCTGAAGGTCCCCAGCGACGAACAGCCGACCTCGAAGCAGATATCGGTGACGCTGAGGTCGCCGCGGCGCAGCAACGCCATAGCCCGCTCGATGCGCCTCGTCATCAGGTAGGAGTACGGCGACTCTCCGTAGGCCGCCTTGAACTGGCGGCTGAGGTGCCCGGCCGACATGTGCGCTCCCCGGGCCAGCGCCTCGACGTCCAGCGGCTGCGCGTACTCCCGGTCGATCCGATCCCGGACCCGGCGCAGCCACGCGAGGTCGCTCAAATGTTGGGCTTCGGTGGGTTTGTTGGTCACTTTTGCGATGGTGCCACGTTGCCCAAGAGTTGTCTATCGAGCACTAGAGCGCCCCCGCCTCGAGCGTCGCCCGGCCCTTCAACAGCCGGTGGTCCGACACGGCCGACTTCGTCACCCTTCCCGAAAGTCGGGAAAAGTGAACTTTGTCGAGAAAGATGTAGTCGATTTTGCGCCGGTTCAACGTCGGCGAAAGGTCCGCCTGATCCACCTCCCCAAACTGTCCCCCGGGCCCGATGATCCCCCTGACCAGGTCGGGGGTCACGTTGAAGTCCCCGCCGAAGATCACAACGTTGCCTGCGGCCGCCCGAGCCTTCTGGATCTCGGCCACCGCGGTCATCTGCCGCTGGTTGAAAACTTCATCCTTCGCCCGGGGTGTCAGGTGGGTCGCCGAGACGATCGCCGGCACCCCCCGGAGGTCGAAGGTTGCCGAGATGATCGCCCGCTGCTCGTGAAGGTGGGGTTTGTTCGGCAGCGCAATCGCCTCCGGCTCCCCGATCCCCACACCCCGGGAGAGGACCGCGTTGCCGTACCACCGCTCCCCTTCCCGGCCGGGACAATTGCTGCGGCCGGCGGTTGCACCGAAACAGCCGCTGTAGGGGTAACCGGCTCGATCCAACTGCTCCCACAGCCGGTCCACCTGCGCCAGGCACGCCTCGTTCAAGAGGCAGATGTCGGGCTGGTATTCCAGGATCGAGTCCCGAAGGGCGGTGACCAGCTTGCCGGTGCTCCCCTTGTTGCAGTGGCTCCCGCACATGTTGAATTGAAGCAGCCTCACCTCGGGCGATACCTCGAGGGGCGGTTCGAGCAGAGGCGAGGTTATCCAGTTGCCCCACCGCCAAACTCGGGGGCCGCTAGGAGTCGGTGCCATCTGCCTAGATTAGGCGAGTATCGCAGCCCGCATGCGACCGCTGGCAAAATATTCCTTAACAAAAGTCGTGAACCTGCCGATGGTGTCTCAGACAATCGTCAGGGGCCCGCTTAGTGACGCTGAAAGCACGAACGCTGGTCGGCATGATCTGTTTCCTATCGATCTTGAACCTCCCAAGCCCGTTGCTCGCTGCCGGCTCGACCGAGCCGCTCTCGTCGTGGAAGGTGCGAAGCTTCGATATCGAGGTCAACGAGATGACGTTCGACGCCCGTCGCGACGTTCTGCTTGCGACCATCTCGTCGAGAAGCATCTGGGACGGCAGCATGCTCGTGGAGCTCAACCCCGACACCGGCCTTCCCGAGGGTCGCAGGGTCTACGTTCTGAGTGAACCTGGGCCCATCGGTGTGTCCGACGACGGCAGCACAGCCTTCGTCGGTTCGTACGAAACCAACGAAATTGTACGGGTGGACCTGGGCACCTTCACGGTTACCGATCGGTTTGTCATTCCCCTGGAAGAGAACAAGGGGCCGCTCTTCTCCGACAGCCTGGCCGTCCAGCCGGGTCGCACCGACACCGTCGTTGTGGTCACCCGGGATTTACCCGCAGTCGGCGCGATCCACGGCACGTCGCGCCTTCAAGCGTTCAGGGATGGGGTTGCCCTTCCGAAGCACATCCCGAACGGAACTGAGTCGGTTGCGTTCCTGGACGCCGAACGCCTCGCCCGCGGCGTGAGCGGCTTTGGGCTGGCTGCGCCGATGGATTTCCTCCGTCTCGACGATTCCGGCATCACGGTCAACCCTGCCATCCCGACCGTGCCGCAGGCCGGCAGCTTCGAGGTGTCGGGCGGCCGGGTCTACACCACCACGGGGAGAGTGATCGACGCGGCGTCGGGCGCCGTCATTTCAAGGTACTCCCAGCAACTGATGGACGCGCTTGAAGTCACACCCGAAAACAACCGCCTGATGACCCTGCGGGGAGGAACCGCATCGCTGTACGACCTGAGTTCCATGGCACTCGTTGATTCCGGGAATCTTCTGAGCGCAGGCGATCTGGTGGCGACGTCGTCGGGATACGCCGTGCGCAACGCGGTGGTCGGCCCGGGCATAACCGCGGGGAACTCCTTCAGGCCTACCGGTCCGGGCACCCCCCCGAAAGCCATCACGGCCGGGATTCGCAGACTACGCGTGGGCGCCAACGACCTCGTCTACGACGATCTTCGCGACAAGCTTTACGCCAGCGTTCCGGCAACGGATCGTGGGTACACCAACGAGCTGGTTGTCATCAACCCGAAGTCCGGGCTTGTTTACGAACGACTGGCGCTGACGGGCGACCCCGGGCCGATGGCGATTACGTCGGATCGCTCGAAGCTCTATGTCGGCCTCAACGAAACCGGCGAGGTCAAGCAGATCAACCTGGAATCGTTGACCGTCGAAAGCTCCATCCAAACCAACGGCGGAGCCTCTCCCTCGCCGAACTGGGACCTCGAGGCGGTTCCGGGATCTACCGGCTCGATTGCCGTTACCGGAGGCAGCGCCAACGAAGTGGCAGTCTTCAGGGGCGGCGCAAAGCTGCCCAAGGTCGTGCAGGACGGGCCGAAACAGATCACATTCGGCAATGAGACAACTCTGTACGGGGCAAACGCGTCGCTTTACACGATGCAGGTCGACGAGCTCGGAGTGTCGACCACCAAGGTGCTTCCCAACGTGATGAAGTCCTTCAACGGCAACAAGGACGCCGACCAGATCAAGGTTTTCGATGGGATGCTCTACACCTCAACCGGGGCGTTCATCGATCCGGTCACAGGCGACCGGAAGGCGTATTACGGAGGCAAGGGCAAAATCGCCGGAACGCTGAACGAATACAAAAGTGCGTCCGCGGTAGCCCCTTCCCGGGGCGTCTTTTACACCGCCGACGGTCGGAATCTGACCGAATACAACCTGGCGGAGCAGCGAACTGTGGGCACATGGCCCATCACAATGGGCTTTACGCACCGACTCGTCGATACCGGAACTGGCGTTGCAGCAGCGAGTCCCTCCGGCATCGTGATCTCCGGCAACGGCCCGCGTATCGCCACCTGGGGGTGGCACGGTTTTGGCCAGCTGGGAGGTGGACGATTCACGACTGATCGCACCCGCCCCAAGGTCCTTGGGGAAAGCGACGTCGACCTGATTTCCGCCGGGCTGGTCCACGGCGTCGAGTCATACCGGGATGGTGGAGCGAAGGCTTGGGGATCGGGTGCCTTCGGCACCAACGCGTACGTCTGGTCGAGAACCGACTTGCCATCCGGGACCACCGTCAGAATGGATCCCTATAACTCAAGGGTGTACGAGATTTCGTCCGGAATGCTTCACACCCTTGCTTTGGACGGCGGCGGATTGTGGGCCTGGGGATGGAATGCTTCCGGACAGCTCGGAGACGGAACGACGAAAGACACGCCGCTGGCTGTTTCACCGCGCTTTACGACCGGAGCTGTGGTTACTGGTGTCGCTGCCGGGGGAATGCACAGCATGGCCGTCCTAAGCGATGGAACTGTCCAGACGTGGGGTTCGAACGTTCTCGGGCAACTGGGCGACGGCACGACGGTGGACAGCGTCCGACCCAAGCCGGTTCCGGGGCTAAAGGATGTCGTTGCCGTTTCGGCGGGCACTTACCATTCGCTCGCGCTCCACTCCGACGGGACGGTTTCAGCCTGGGGCTGGAACGCCCTCGGACAGCTCGGCGACGGATCGACTTTGGACCGGCTGACTCCTGTAAAGGTAGCCAATCTGAGCGGGATGAAATCGATATCGGCCGGATTGGCGCACAACCTCGCCATGGGAATGGACGGCGAGATCAAGGCGTGGGGCTGGAACATCTTCGGACAGCTGGGCGACGGAACAACGATCGTTCGTCGAACACCCATAACGGTGGCTGGAGTTCAAAAAGGTTTCGACACGTTCTCGGCCGGGGCGTTCCACAACCTGGCGATCCGTGACGGAGTGACATACGCCTGGGGCTGGAATGGATTCGGGCAACTGGGAGACGGGACGCGCACCGATCGGTACGCGCCCAAGGTTGTAACGACAGTACCGAACGCCTACATGGTCGCCGCCGGGGGTTATCACAGCATGGTCGCTCGAGTGACAAACTCCACTCTTGGAGGAAACTACTTCGAGCCCGGGGTCTGGAACCCCTAGGAAAACGCCACTCTAGTTGCCGGCGCCGGCGAACAGCGGGCGGTCCGGGTCGACGACCTGGATCTGGGCCCACATCCGGTCGACCTCGCGCTCCAGGTCGGCCAGCGTTCCGACATTTCGGATCACGTAGTTGGCGTGGGCATTCCGCTCCTGCCGGCTGGTCTGGGAGGAGATCCGGGCGTGAGCCTCGTCCAGAGTCATGTCCCGCTCGTCGACCAGGCGCTGCACCTGGACCTCCGGAGGGGCGTCCACGACGACAACTGCGTCGATCTCCAGCCACTCCAGCGCCTGCTCGTAGGTCTCGGCCAGAAGGGCTGCTTCGAAAACCATGATCCGGTCACGCCGCTGGCCGCGGATGCGGCGCTGGATCTCTTCGTAGATCCGGGGGTGCATGATGTCGTTGAGGTCGCTCCGCGCCTGGGGGTCATCGAAGACAACCCTCCCGAGGGCGGCCCGGTCGAGCCAACCATCGGGGGTGATCACCTCGTTGCCGAAGCGGTCCCGGATCTCGGCAAGAGCGGGCCGGCCGGGCTCGACTATCTCGTGGGCCACCGCGTCGGCGTCTATTACAAGGGCGCCTTTTCGGCGAAGAAGTTCACCGACCGTCGACTTGCCGGAGGCGATGCCTCCGGCAAGTCCTATGACGGGCATAGATCGGTGTTTAGGCTCGGTCCCGCTTCATGCCCTCGACGATGGATTCGAGAGACTCCTCGAAGCTGTCGGGAGCGGTGTCCAGAAGCTCGCCGTCGAGTGCTGCAGGCGAGTCGGGGACACTCGAGGCCTCCGCCGGGGCCGGTACGTCTGCCGCCTCGGCGGCCACCGCGTTGTCTACTGCTGCCGCCTCGTTGGCGGCCGCTGCGCTGCTGGCTGCCGCTGCCTCCGCCACTGCCTTCGCGTCGTCCATTGCCACGCCGAGTGCCGTTCTGGTGTCGACGGGCGCCGGTGCGGGCTTGGGCGGAGCGGGTGCTGCGGCTGCGGGTGCGGGTGTGGGCTCCGCCGGAACTTCGGGCTCCAGCTCGAACCCTGCTTCGGGCTCGCTTGCAGGCTCCAGCTCGAAGTCGGGGCCGGAAGACTCCGGCGCATCCGCCCCGGCCTCGGCCGGAGTTGACTGAACCGGTTGCACCGGTGCCTGGCCGCCTGCGCCCGCCTTCAGCGAAAGGCTGATACGGCGGCGATCCAGGTCGACGTCGATGACCCGAACCTGGACCTCCTGGCCCAGCTGAACCACCTGCTCGGGAAGCTCGATGTGCTGCTCCGAGAGCTCGGAGATGTGAGCCAGGCCCTCGATGCCGTCCGCCACCTTGATGAATGCCCCGAAAGGCACCAGCTTGGTGATGGTCCCGGCGACGAAGTCCCCGGTGCCGTGCGCCCTTGCGAAAGCCTGCCACGGGTCTTCCTGGGTGTTCTTGAGCGAAAGCGACACCCGATCGCGTTCGGGCTCCACGGAGAGAACCTCGACCTCGATCTCCTGACCGACCTGAACAACCTCGCTCGGGTGGTCTACGTGACGCCAGCTCAGCTCGGACACGTGAACCAGGCCGTCCACGCCGCCCAGGTCCACGAAGGCCCCGAAGTTGACGACGGAAGAGACGGTGCCGGTACGACGCTCGCCGACCGTGAGGTTGGCGAGGAAGTCCTTGCGCTGCTCGAAGTGTGCTTCCTCCAGGTAGGCCCGGCGGGACAGAACCACGTTGTTGCGGTTCTTGTCGAGCTCGATGATCTTGCACTCGAGCTCCTTGCCGACGAACTGCTGCAGGTCCCGAACCCGGCGAAGCTCCACCAGGGAGGCGGGAAGGAATCCGCGGAGGCCGACATCGACGATAAGCCCGCCTTTGACGACCTCGATGACGGTGCCCTTCACGACCTTGCCGGCTCGCTTGTACTCCTCGATCCGGCCCCACGCACGCTCGTACGAGGCACGCTTCTTGGAAAGAATCAGGCGCCCTTCCTTGTCCTCCTTCTGGAGAACCAGGGCTTCGATCTGCTCACCCAGGGACACGATCTCCGAGGGATCCACGTCGTGACGCAGTGAGAGCTCACGGGCTGGGATAACGCCTTCGGACTTGTATCCGATGTCGACGAGGACTTCTTCCTTGTCAATTTTTACGATGGTGCCGCTAACCAGATCGCCGTCAGAGAAGGGCTTGATGGTTGCGTCGATTGCTGCAATGAGATCTTCTATGGAAGAACCGACATCGTTCGTGGTGATGTCGTTGCTTTGAGGCATCTCACGGCTAGTCGAACCTATGCCGGAAACTGTAGACATCTTTAAAACTCCTTATTTGCCCTAATTAAGGGCAGGGGGTACTCCACGACATAAGTCGCGGGCAAACTAGAGTTTAGTGGAAAACCCCGTAGGCCGCATAGGTGGGAGTAACATTCTCCGCAAGCGACGTCTCTCGCCCGGCACCGACGCAACTGGGCCCTGGGCCAAGGAGGTAGCTTCCAGCAATGATCACCGAACGCCGCCGCCGGTCCCCGGAGAACAGGCATTGAGTCCGCGGTTTGATCCCGCCGGTTCGGGCACCCCGCGGCCGGAGGAAAGCCGGCCGCCGGCCGCGCCGGAGAGACCGGACCCCGACTACGGCAAGCTCGAGGAAAAACTGTCCTCCCTGGCTTCCGCAGTAACCCATTGGGAGAGTGAGCTGGAGAACTCGGCCAGCCGCTCCACCCGTCTGGAGGGTGCCTTCACCGTGCTCCTGAGCTCCCTCGAGGGTTGGAAGAGCGACATCAGGGAGGTCTCCAGCCGAACCGAATCCCGCGTTCTGCGCGGCCTTGAGGTAATCGACTCCCGGATCTCCCGGGTGCAGCCGGGCGCCTCCCCGCTCGATTCGGGCGAGATCCTGGCCGCGATCCAAAAGCTCGAGCGAGCCTTCGGCGAGCGCATAGCGATCCTGGAACGGGATATCACCGCAGTCCGCGCCTCGACCGGCTCCACCGAGGGTCTCGACACCCTCGGCCGGCGCCTGGAAGGGATCGAAAGGAAGGTCTCTTCAACGGACACCGCGCTCGCAGGCCGCCTCGGCGCCAGCTTCGAGATACTGGAGCGGCGGCTCAGCTCTATCGAACAGCGGCTTTCCGCCCCCGAGCCCGATGTGGCAGAGCGCCTCGGCCCCAACCTCGACGCACTGGGCACCCGCCTGGGTGCGATAGAGCAACGGCTTTCTACTCCCGACCCAGATCCCGCAGAGCGCCTCGGCCCCAACCTCGACGCACTGGGAGACCGGTTGAAAGCGATGGAACACAAACTCTCCACGCCCGATCCCGACCTGGCCGGGCGGCTGGGCGCCGGCTTCGACGCACTTGCGTCCCGGTTGGGTGCGTTAGAACAACGGCTCTCCACACCTGACCCCCAGTTGACCACCCGCCTGGCCGGCAGCTTTGAGGCCCTGGAGCGGCGGCTGCTGTCGATCGAACAGAAGGTCTCCGCGGACACCGAACTCCCCGCCCGGTTCACCGAGAGCCTCGCCGGCCTGGAGAGCCGGATTGCCGAGGGACAGGACCGGCTCGCCGAGGCCCTCGCCCGGGTTAACGCCCCTCAAAACGCCGAGTTGCTGGTGCAGAACCTGAGGATGCTGGAGGCGCGGCTCTCCGAGAGCCAGCAGGTCCTGACTCGCAAGCTGGAGGCCGCCCGGACCGAGGGCGACGAGAACAACGCCAACCAGCTCCGCCACCTGGCCATCCTGCAGGACCAGCAGGCCGCACTCGCCAAGCAGGTGCAAGCCGTGGTCGAAAAAGCCTCCGAGCCCGTCGACACCGCTCAGATCGACCGGCTGGCCGAAGGGCAGGAGCGGTTAATGGAGGCGCTGACGGCGTCGAAGGAATCCGGCGGCCTGGACGCCCTTACCTCCGGCCTGGCGGCGCTGGAGACCAAGTTGGCGGCCGGGCAGACCGCTCTGACCTCCAAGCTGGAAACCGTGCTGGCCGAAGGTGACGAGAACAGCGCCACCCAGCTTCGCTACCTCGGCAGTCTGGAGGAGCTACAGGCGTCGGTGGCCAAGCGGCTGCACGCACTGGAGGCGGTGGTCAAGAACCCGCTGGACGAGCAGCAGTGGGAGCGCCTGGCCAAGGGCCTCGAATTCCTGGACGTGCGGCTGGCGCAGAGCCTCGACTCGGTGTCGAGCAAGCTCGACGCCGCCATTGCGTCGCTCACCACCACGCTGGATGCCCGCACCGCCTCCGGGCAGGAAGCCAATCTCAAAAGCGCCGAACGCCTGTGGCGGGCGCTGCGCGGGCTGGAGGACCAGATCACCGGCTCCTACCAGCTGGTTCGCCAGAGCCAGGAGCGCCTGGAGACGGCCACGGCGAACGTGTCGAGCGCTCTGGAGGAGCTCCGGGCCGTCCACGGCGCCCGGGCGTCGCACACCGAGAAGCTGGTCATGGAGGGCCTCGAGAACCTCGACGGCCGCTTCGCCCAGAACCTCATGACCGTCTCCGAACGACTCAGCACGGCGATCTTCGGCCTGAACAAGGCGACCGAGGAGTGGCGGTCCGACCTCGCCAACTCGACCGAGGAGTCCGAGGAGCGCCTGACCACCCGCGTAAGCCAGGCCGAGACGAAGCTGGCTAAGGACCTGAAGACCGGCCTTGAAGCCCTGGGGCGGCGGGAGGAACGGATGCTGGCCCTGATCCTCGGCGGCGGTGCAGCGGCGGCGCCGACGCCCGTCGAGCAGGCCCCCGAGGCCCCTCCGGAGTAGCTCTCAGGCCTTGGCGTCGGCCCAGTTCGGACCCCAGGCCAGATCCACCGTAAGGGGCACCGACAGCTGGACCACGTCCTCCATCGCCTCTCGTACGGAAACCGCAGCGGCCTCGACGTCGTCCTGAAGGACCTCGAAGACCAGTTCGTCGTGAACGGTAAGCACCATGCGGGCGGTCGACCCGGCAAGTGCCCGGTCCACCTTCACCATCGCCAGCTTCATGATGTCGGCCGCCGAGCCCTGCAGCGGGGCGTTCAGCGCCTGCCTCTCCCCTAGGCCCCGGACCCTGGGGTTGCGTGACTTCAGCTCCGGCAGGTAGCGGCGGCGCCCGAGCATCGTCGTCGTGTATCCGTCCTCGGTGGCCCGGGCGACCACGTCGTCCAGGTAGGTGCGAATCTCCGGGTAGCTGGCGAAGAAGCCCTCGATGTAGGTGCGGGCCTGGTCGACGGGGATGGACAGACGCTGGGAGAGCCCGAACGGCCCCATGCCGTAGGTGACGCCGTAGGAGACCATCTTGCCGATGCTTCGCTGCGCCGGGGTAACCTCCGACGGGTCGATGCCCAGCGCCTTGCCGATGGAGAGCCGGTGGATGTCGTCGCCCCGGGCGAAGGCGCCGGTCAACTCTTTGTCGCCCGACAGGTGTGCCAGCAGCCGGAGCTCGATTTGGGAGTAGTCGGCCACGACCAGCAGGTTCCCGCCCTCCGGGATGAACGCCCGGCGGATCTGCTTGCCCTCCTCGGTGCGGATCGGGATGTTCTGCAGGTTGGGGTTCTCGGAGCTCAAGCGGCCGGTGGTGGCCACCGTCTGGTTGAACCGGGTGTGCAGGCGGCCGGTGACCGGGTCCACCAGGCGCGGCAGTGCGTCGATGTAGGTGTTCTTCAGCTTGGAGATCTCCCGGTGGCGCAGGATGTTCTCGATGATCGGGTGCTCGTCGATCAGCGACTCCAGCACCTTGGCGTCGGTGGAGAAGCCGGTCTTGGTCTTCTTCCCCGGCTTCAGGCCCAGCCGGTCGTAGAGGACCGAGCGGAGCTGGGGTGGGGAGCCGATGTTGAACGGCCCGTCGGCCAGCTGGTAGATCCGGTGCTCGACCGAGTCGAGCTCCTTCGACAGATGAAGCGACATCTCTTCCAGGTAATCGGTGTCCAGCCGGACCCCGGCTCGTTCGACCTTGGCCAGGACCCCGGTGAGTGGGACCTCGAGGTCGGCGAACAGGTCCCAGAACCCCCTCTCCCGCAGTTGCTTGCTGAGGACGTCGACCAGCTCGGCGGTGGCGATGGCCTCGAGGCCCGGACCGGAGACGTGGTCCACGCCGTCGTCGTCGTCCATCAGAAGGGACTGCTGGCCCTCCTGGTCGGCCGGGGGCGTGTCGTCCAGCTTCAGCTCCCGGTCCAGGTAGTGCCGGGCCAGCTCGTCCAGCCGGTAGGTCCCCCGGGCCGGGTCGACCAGGTAGGCGGCGATCTCGGTGTCCATCGATATCTCGCCGGGGACGATGCCCACGGTTGCCAGCCGTTGCAGCGCGTCCTTGGCGCCGTGGGTGGCGAGGCCCCGGGTCTCGAAGGCCGGCCGGAGTGCCTCCCAAACCTCATCGGCCGGCAGGGGGCCGTCGTGCAGCCGGATCACCTGGGCGCCGGCCGGCGTGGCGAAGGAGACGGTCTCGGCCGCCTTGCGGCTGTTCGCCGGGTCCCCCAGCAGGCGGACTACTATCGCTTCCTGGAGGTCCAGCTCCTTGACCAGCGACTCCAGATCTTCCCGGGTGGTCACCTCAACCGCAGTCCCCTCGAAGCCGGTTGCCGCCGCAACCGCCTCCGGGTGGTCGGCGGCCAGGCGGTCGTAGAGGACCCGGAACTCCAGGGAGTCGAACAGCTGGCGGATCTGGTTGAAGTCCCAGTCCCCCATCGTCAGCTCGTCGAAGGTCGCGT
>DASTUJ010000098.1 GCA_035759705.1 Actinomycetota bacterium
CGCCGAATCCCCGTGCGGGTACGACGGAGAGCAGGAGTGCCTGGACGCCATAGAGGCGGTTCAGGACCAGGCGGGCGCAGCAGCGATCGTCGACCGCCTGTTCGACCCGACCCCACTGGCGGTGGTCAGGTAGCGGGTTTAGCCGCCTCCGCCACCATCTCTGCCAGAACCTCCAGGTCCAGATCCTCAAGCTTTTTGAAGCTGATCGAGGCCGAGCCCAGCTTTACCTGACCGAGCCTCTCGGCGTACACCTGGCCCAGGTACTGCTTGCCTCGCACCGCATTCACGTACAGGCTGACGTGGGCCTTCTGGTTCGCCAGCCCGATCAGGAACCACTCCACCTTCTCCTTGGCGGAGTTCAGGTAGTCGAAGTGGCCGTAGCCGAGGATCGTCTGGTCGGTGCCGCCCCACATCTTGCCCCGCCAGAGCCACCGATCCAGCCCGGGGGCGGCCGATGCGACCACGTCGTGAACCGCCTCTAGCAACTCACGGCGATCGGCCGGTGCTGCGGCCAGGAACTCAGCTGCTGCGTCGCTCATGCTTCGTCCTAAAGCCGATCGGCGAACAGCGTCGCCAGACCCAAAAAGCTGATGAACCCGACGATGTCGGTGACGGTCGTCAGAAAGATCGAGGAGGACTGCGCCGGGTCCTGCCCGAAGGCCTTCAGCGCCAGCGGGATCCCGGCCCCCGCCAGCCCGGCCATGGCCATCGATATGACCATGGCAACTGCGATAACCAGGCCCAGCCCGAACGAGCCGCTCCAGACGACGACCCCCAGCCCCGTGACCAGCGCAATCGCCGCACCGTTGACCACTCCGACCATCAGTTCTTTGGACCCCAGCCTGCGCCACTGCGAGATCCTCACCTCGCGCAGCGCCAGGCCGCGCATCGTAACCGCCAGCGCCTGGCTCCCGCTGTTCCCCGACTGTCCGGCCACAATGGGTAGGAGCACCGCCAGCGCGGTCACCTGGGCGATGGTCCCCTCGAAGATCCCCACGACCGCCGCCGCCAGGAAGGCGGTGACCAGGTTGATGAACAGCCAGGGAAGCCGCTTGCGCACGGAGAACATCGGCCGGCTGAGCGCCCGCTCCTCGCGGCCGACACCGACCATGGCCTGCAGATCGGTGGTGGCCTCCTCCTCTGCCGCAGAGGTCAGCCGGTTGCGGCGGATCAACCCGAGCAGCCTGCCGTCCACATCGATCACGCTGATCCCGGACCGGGACCCCAGCCCCACGTCCAGGACCTCGTCCAGGTTCGCAGTCGAGGGCACGGCAATCGGAGGGCTCGCCAGGGTTCCCACCGCGGCCTCAGGGTCGGCAGAGATCAGGGACCGAATCGACAGACGGCCGAGAAGCTTCCCCTCGGCGTCGACCACCTGGACGTCCCCGTCCACCTCCCGCCCCGGCCGGCGTAACGTCGCCAGCACCTCGTCGGCGGTTTCGTCCTCCCGAAAAACCGTGACCCGGGGGTCCATAAGCGACCCCGCCGAGCCTTCCGGATAACTCATCAGGTCCTTCAACTCGGAGGCGACCCCGCTGCCGAGTGCCTCGAACTGGGCCGCCTGCTCCTCCGGCTCCATCCGGGCCAGCAGCCCTGCCAGCAGTTGCAGGTCCAGTTCGCCCGCCACCCGGCCCACCGCCTCAGGCGCCATGTGCAGCAAGAGCTCCACCGCCCGGTCCGGGTTCGTCCTTTCGATGAGGCCGGCGCCAACCGCGCCCGGCTGCGCGGCGAGAAAGTCTGCCGCCTCCCCGGCGTCGATCTCCTCGAGCAGGTGCGCCGCGTCGGTGGGGTGGCGCTGGATGAAGTCGGTGCCGAGGGCTTCGACCAGGTCGCCGGCGCTCGAGCTAACCGGCATCCCGGTCCTCCCCGGCCGGCCTGAACGATCCCGGGGCGGCAACGTGGCCCATGCCCCGCAGGATCCCCGACAACCCCACCCAGTACAGCTCCCCGAGAGAGGCGGCCAGCGATGCGGACGGCACCTCGGTCCGCGCCTGTCCTTCCAGCCGCCGCAGGGTCTCGTACCGCAGGGCACCGACGAAGCGGCCCCCTTCGTCTACGACGGGCAATGCGTGGTACTCGGTCCAGCCGGGGTGTACGAGGATCGCCTTGCGATCCGCGGTGGCGGCCAGCCGGTCGACGCCGGTGGCCATCATCTCGGTCAGCGGGGTCTCGGGTGCGGCCAGCATCAGCTCCCGCAGGTTCACCACCCCGCTCAGCCGGGACTCCTCGTCGTAGATGTACAGGTAGTAGATCGCCAGGTGGGGCGCAGCCCGAACGTGCTCCAGGGCCTCCGCCGCAGTGAGCGTCTCGGGCACCGACAGGACTTTCGGGTCCATCAGCGCTCCGGCGCTTCCCGGCGGGAACGCCAGCACCCGCCGCAGCTGGGCGGCCAGGTCGGGCGACATCTGGTCCAGTAGGAGGTCCCGTTTCGTGCCGGTGACCCGCCGGAGCAGGGCCGAGACCTGGTCCAGATCCAGCGCCTTGAGAACCGCAGCCCCCCGGGCCGGCTCCATGGCGGAGACACATTCGGCTGCGACGTGGTCGGACATCGCTGCGACCACCGGGGCGATCCGCTCCAGCGGCACGTCATGGAGCACGGCGGAGGTCGGCTCTCCGGCGAACCGCTCCATGACCCGGGCGGCATCCACCGGGTGCGTCTCGATGAACCGCCGAACCAGCCGGGCGGCGGCCGGAGATTCGGTCACTGGCTGAGCAGGGTCGCCACCTGCTCGCTGAACTGGCTCGCCGGGATCACCGTGCGGCCCTGGTCGGCCTCGACGATGACCGAGGTCGGGGTGATCTCCAGGATCTTGCCCTCGACGTCGCCGATCCGGATCCGGTGGCCGACCTTGAAGGTATCGACCAGGTAATGCGAGGCAAGGATGTTGCTTACCGAGGTCCGGGCGCCCAGGCCGAACGCCAGGGCGGCGCCACCGAGCATGGCCCCGGCCACCACCGCGACCAGAACGATCAGGAAGGCGACATCCAGCCCGACCTGGTCCAGGGCGACTATCACCGATATCAGCAGGACCCCGATCCGGGCCATTCTTCCCACGGCCTGGGCGTAGGAGAAGCCGGCGGAGGCCGCAGCCGCAGTGACTGCGGTGCGGACCGCCGAGGCGATGAGGGTTCCCAGGAAGACGACGAACAGGGCCCCCAGGATCCGGGGGACGAACCGGACGACCCCGGTCAGCCAGCCGGAGACGATGTCCAGGCCCAGCGACTCGGTGGCTATTGTCACAAAGACCAGAAAGACGATCCAGAACACCAGCATCTCGGCGCCCCGGGCGACGGAACGGTTGGCGGAGGTGCTCTGGAGGCCGGCGCGGATCTCCGAGTTCCCCATGATCCGGGCGATGCGCGGCGTGAGCCGCTTGGTCCAGGAGCCGAACATCTTGGCCGTGACCAGCCGGAGCAGCCGCGCGAGCAGCCAACCGACCAGCAGTATCGCCAGCGCCACCAGGACCCGGGGAGCCCACTCGGCGGTCTGCCGGGCGAGCTCGTTGACGGTGTCGGTGGGCAGATCCCGCCGGTCTACGGCCAGTATTTCTATGACGGCGACCCTTCATCTGTGGCGAACTCGGCCATGGCGTCGAAGACCTAGCCAGCTTACGGCCTCCGGCGGCCCCGGAGGAACTGCGGACCGTTACGTTTGACTAGAGTCGGATGGGGAAACATTGTGCCGCAACACGTCCGAAGGACCGGAAAACATGGCAAGCGAAGAGCAGAGCACGCGTGTAACGCGTGCCATCTCGCGGATTGCCGGGTCGCTCGGATCATTCCCAGCCATCCTTTTTGCTGCGGGCCTCGTCGTCGTCTGGTTGACAATCGGAATGCTATCCGGCAAGTCCCGCACCGACGTCTTCAACATGCTGACCATGGTCGCCACGGTGTCAACTTTCATCATGGTCTTCATCATCCAGAACACCCAGAATCGCGAGGACCGGGCGACCCAGACCAAGATGGACGCCCAGAACCACGCCCTGCGTCAGATCCTCGACCACCTGGAGATTCCTCACGAACATCCCCTCTCCCGTCTTGCCGGCCTGGAGGAAGCTCCGGAGGAGGACATCAAGAAGCAGCAGGAGAACGTCCGCCCAAAGCCCGGGACGACTTCATCGGACACGGGACCGCACGCAAAACAAGCGGGTTAGAAGTTTTGTCACCCCCTCGCGAAATAATCATTTCGTAGACCTTGCAACCGTAAA
This sequence comes from Actinomycetota bacterium, assembly GCA_035759705.1. NCBI lineage: Bacteria > Bacillati > Actinomycetota > Actinomycetota bacterium. Next base: position 4,209 of record DASTUJ010000098.1, read on the forward strand.
TAACAGCCGTGTAGTATCACGTGGCGCATCACAACATGTGGCCCTGGTGGTTCCCACCCGCACCATATGTAGTGGAATTACCGCCTGCGCTTATGCGTTGTAGTTAGCGGGGGCCGGCTCCGGAAAGGGGCTCGGCTGGACACTTCGATAGTGGGGTACTTGGGTCGCCACCCGGCACCGGTATCGCCCAGAACACCTTCCCCAGAAAAGAGGCCTGAATGCTTGTTAAAAAGGGCAATGGAGTCACCGAGCCGTTCCAGGTGTCCAAGCTCCAGAAAATCCTCGACGCCGCTGCCACCGGGCTTGAGGACGTCGACACCTACTCGGTCCTCGTGGACGTCGAGGTGGGCATCTACGACGGGGTCACCTCCAAGGAGCTCGGCGAGCTGGTCCTAAGCTCCTGCCTGCAGCACGTTCAGGACGACCCCGGCTACAGCCTTCTGGCCGCGCGGGTCCTTCTTTTCGACCTTTACAAGCGAGCCCTCGGCAAGCACTCGTTCGACGACATCAAGGCCGCCCACGTCGCCCGGTTCCCGGACTACATCTCCGAGGGCATCGACCGGAAGCTGCTCTCGGCCAACCTCGCTGAGAAATTCGACCTGCAGCGCCTCGCCGAGGCCCTAGAGCCCAGTCGCGACCTGGAGTTCCGCTTCAACGGCCTGTTCGCCCTGAAGGAGCGCTACCTGGTCCAGGACCTGGAGACCGGCGAGCTTTTCGACACCCCGCAGTACTTCTGGATGCGGGTCGCCATGGGCGTGTGCGTCCAGGAGGACGACCCCACCGCACGGGCCATCGACTTCTACCACGCCATGAGCAAGATGGAGTACATCCCGTCAACCCCGACGCTGTTCAACTCGGGCACCCCGTCCAGCCAGCTGTCGTCCTGCTTCCTCATGGAGGCGCAGGACTCGATGGAGGACATCGGCAAGGCCCTCACCGACATCATGCAGCTGGCCAAGTACGCCGGCGGCATCGGGGCGTCGATCACCAAGCTGCGGGCCACCGGGTCGGTCATCAAGTCGATCAACGGCCGGAGCTCGGGCCCCATCCCGTTCATCAAGATGATGGATGCCGTGATCTCGGGAATCGACCAGGGCGGCCGGCGCCGCGGCACCCTGGCCGTCTACTGCGAGCCGTGGCACTACGACATCGAGCGCTTTCTGGACCTCAAGCAGCGGGCCGGAGACGAGTCGCAGCGGGTCCACACCCTGAACACCGTGCTGTTCCTGAACGACGAGTTCATGAGCCGGGTGGAGAACGACGAGCCGTGGACGCTGTTCGACCCGAACGAGGTCAAGGACCTGCCCGAGCTGTACGGCCAGGAGTTCAGCGACCGCTACAAGTTCTACGTCGAGGAGGCCCGGGCCGGTCGCATCCGCACCTACCGCACGGTCAAGGCCCGGCTGCTGTTCCACAAGATGCTGAAGTCCCTGGTCGAGACCAGCCACCCGTGGCTGACTTTCAAGGACTCCGGCAACATCCGGTGCCCCATCTCCAACGTGGGCATGGTCCACTCGTCCAACCTGTGCACCGAGATCTTCCTGCCCACGGACAAGCAGAACGTGGCGGTCTGCAACCTGGCCTCCATCGTCCTGCCCCGGCACCTGGACTCCAACAACCAGATCGACTGGGAGAGCCTCGGGGCAGCCGCCCGCCTGGCCACCCGGCACCTGGACGACGTCATCGACGTCAACTTCTACGCCATCCCCGAAGCGCACCGGGCGAACATGAACAGCCGCCCGGTAGGCCTGGGCTTCATGGGCTGGAGCGACCTGCTCGAGCGCATGGGGATCCCGTTCGACAGCGCCGAGTCGCTGGAGCTGCTCGACCGCATCGTGGAGTTCATCTCCTACAACGGCATCAGCGCCTCGGCCGACCTGGCCCGGGAGCGGGGCAGCTTCCCCGCCTTCGAAGGGTCCGACTGGTCCAAGGGCATGGTTCCCATCGACACCCTGGCGCTGCTGGACAAGGAGCGCCCGGAGCCGGTCGACGTCAACCGGGAGACCCGGTTGGACTGGGAGGCGCTGCGGACCAAGGTCGCCGGCGGGATGCGCAACGGCACGGTGATGGCGGTGGCGCCTACGGCTACCATCTCGCTGATCGCCGGGACGTCGCAGTCCATCGAGCCCCCGTTCAGCACGGTCTACGCCCGCAACAACATCGCAGGAAAGTTCCTCGAGGTGAACGAGAACCTGGTCACCAGGCTCAAGGACCTGGACCTGTGGGACGACGTGTGCGAGGAGATCCTGCTTCGCCAGGGCGAGCTGAGCGCCATTCCCCAGATCCCGGCCGAGGTCAGGGAGATCTTCAAGACCGCCTACGAGATCTCGCCGCTGACCCTGGTCCGCCAGGGCTCGGTGGTGCAGAAGTGGGTGGACCAGGGGGCCAGCCGCAACATCTACCTGACCACCAAGAACGCCGAGGCGCTGAGCAGGGTGTACCTGGAGGCCTGGAAGACCGGGCTCAAGTCCACCTACTACGCCTTCAGCCAGCCGGGCTCCCGCTCCGAGGCCACCTACGCCTACGACGAGAGCCGGCCCAAGGCCCACATGGAGCGAGGCGGGGGCGAGGCGCAAGCGGCAACGGTGCCCGTGTCGGCCGGAGGCGGCACGGCGACTGCGGTGTTGGTTGCGCCGGAGATCACGCTGGACGCCCAGGCCTGCTCCATCGACAACCCGGACTGCGAGAGCTGTCAGTAGCAGCTGGGTCGCAAACAAAGGGCCGCCCCGAGGGGCGGCCCTTTTGTTGGTGCAGGTGTGGCTTAGATGGAGGGAGCTGCGACGCACAGACCGTCGAGGTAGCGAAGCACGGAGTCGTTCAGGCCCTCGTTGAGGGTGTTCTCGTGCACCTCGTCCACTGCGTCGACCCAGGTGGTGACGTCTTCGCTGTAGGTCGCTGCGGCGTCCACGAACGTGCCGAGGGTGCCGTCAACGTTGCCATCGCCGTCCAGAGCCTGGATGTAGGCCAGTCCGGTTGCGCCTAGTGCGTCACTGGATGCGTCCATGTCGGTGCGGGCATCGGCGACGGCGGTTCCCTGCGCCAGGATCGCGGCCAGGGCATCTGCAACCGTGCCCTCCAGAGCGGTGATGGGTCCGGCGAGGGCATCGCACAGACCGTCCTCCACGCTGACCGGCTCAACTGCTGCTGCGGGCAGAGCGAAAATTCCGACTGCCATTACAGAGGTGAGGCCGCCTGCGATGATTCGGGTGATCTTGTTCATTTTTTTAGGCTCCTTGGTGTGCCTAGGGTGTTGCTTAGCTAGTGGGAAAATTCCTTGGCTAGCTTTGAATCCCGAAGTGAAGCTGCTCCTTCCGACTAAGGTCGTACGCTGATTTCTTCGATCCTGGTGCGAATGAGCTGGCTGATCTCCTCAGAGCTCATCCGTTGATCCTTCGGACGGTTGATCGCCTCCTGGGTGACCTCGGCGATGATCTGGTTGATCTCTACGAGCCTCCTGGCGTCTTCGCTGGCCCCCTCGGGCAGCTCAATCTCCGGAATGGCGGTCGATGCTTTTGCCGAGGTTTCGGTCGAACCGGCTGAGGCTGCTGCTTTTGGCGAGTCCGAATCGTCGGCCCCGTCTCCGCAGCCGGCCAAAGCGGCCATGAGAACTACTGCAATGAGAAACGTGCGGTGGAATCTGGTCGTCATCTGTTACCCCTTGGCTATTGCTGTTTCGTGCTGGTCGGGCACTACAACCACTTTGGGCGCCCGCCGCCGGGGGACCTAGTGCCATACGGCCCCCTACCGGGGGTGCCACTTGGCACCCTCTTCCTGGCTTTTTCTCGAAGTTTTTCGATTGTTGCGCAGGGCTTGACAGGCTTGTAACTACAGGTGTGTAATTAGAGCCCTATCCCCAAGATGCGGTGTTGACCTCCTGTCGGGACCACCACATCTTGGGGAGCCAACTTCGAAACGGAGCCAAGATGCTAAAGGTCACTGTGATCGACCAGGGCACGGGCGCGAAGGCACAGTTCGAGGCGTGCGGCGACGAGCCCCTCTTGGACCAGCTGGAGCGAGAAGCCCCCTTTGCCTTCCCCAACCTGTGCTGGATGGGGGCCTGCGGCACCTGCGCCCTTCGGGTCACCTCGGGGATCGAGCACCTCGAGACCGACGGCTTCGGAGTCGGCGCCACCGTCCAGGTGGACCCGGGCTGGGTCCTCCCCTGCGCCACCGGCGCGTGCCAGAAGGCTATTGACGACGACAAGCCCCACCACGTCCTCGTAGAGGTGTAGACGGAGCGCTCAGTCCGGAGCCGCCTCCCGGGCCCCCTGACTCTCGCAGGGTGCTTCTTGATCCTGGTCGGCGTCTGGCGGTGCATCCACTTCTTCACCTTTGAGATCCCGCCCTACTCTGAGCTTGCCTACAAGGAAGGCTTGTTCCATGTCACAGACCCGGATCTTGCGTCCGGGTGTCGCGGCGTCTGCTACGACGGCGTCATCATCGTCCTCGCCGGCGCCACCCGGGACGCCTACTACTTCTCAGAGAATGGCGGCGACGCCGAAGCCCTGGACGAAAAACTGAGCAACGATGTCGAACGGGTCGGCGTTCGGTACTTCCCGGTTCCATCCAGCGAACGGCAAGGAAGGATTCTGTACGACACCTACGAGGTTGTGGCCGACGGGGAGGTCATCGAGAGCTACGCCGACGTGGCCGACTCCTGGGACAACTCCAATCTCGTCTTCGGCGTGTTGTGGTTTCTGCTGACCTTTCCGGCCGGTCTGGCCTTGATCTTTCATAAGGCGATAGTTCGGCGAAAGACCGAACATTGGTATCAGAACTGACCGGGAACAAATCTTTTACTCCGCCGTAACGGCCTCCTCATTGGGGCGTAACAACCGGCAAATAGGTTGTTTACATGACTCCAAACGTTCCTTTCGTGAAACGCGCCGGGCTGGCCGCATGAGCGAGCTCACGACGACAACCTCAGCACCCCCCGGCTTTTTTGCCGTTGCCCGGATTGGGGATGTTCCTTCGGGATGGGTGCTGCGCACCTCGGCCGGCGGGCGCGACGTCGCCCTGTCGAACGTCGACGGCGAGTTCTACGCCCTCGACAACTCGTGCACCCACGCCGGCGGCCCGCTGGCGCCCAACCGGCTCAGCCCGGCCTGCACGCTCGAGTGCCCGTGGCACAACTCGATTTTCGATTCCCGCACCGGCGACGTGGTCTCCGGACCGGCGCTAAAGCCGGCCAAGACCTACCCGGTTGAGGTCCACGAGGGGACGGTTTACGTGTCGGTCGACCTCAAAAAGCCGGCTCCGGTGCCCGCCGGCCCCCCGCCGGTCGCATCCACCGGCGGATAACCCACTGCGCCACCGCCCCCGGCGGCCGGCCACAACTTTCGAACTCAGGAGGCTCAATTTGGCGATGAAGAAGACCTGGATAGAGGACTGGGACCCCGAGGACCAGGTCTTTTGGGAGCAGAAGGGCCGCTTCGTCGCCCGCAGGAACCTGGTCTTCTCGATCTTCGCCGAGTTCCTGGGCTTTTCCATCTGGGTGCTGTGGAGCATCAGCGCCGCCCACCTGAACCGCGCCGGCTTCAACTTCACCACCAGCCAGCTGTACACGCTGGTCGCAGTGCCGGCGCTGGTCGGCGCCACCGTGCGCATCCCCTACACGCTGGCCGTCGCCAGGTTCGGGGGCCGGAACTGGACCGTGGCAAGCGCCCTGCTGCTCCTGCTTCCCATCTCGCTGCACGGCCTGATGGTCACCAACCCCTCCACCCCGTTCTGGCTGTTCCTGATCGGCGGCGCGGTGGCCGGGCTCGGCGGGGGCAACTTCGCCTCGAGCATGTCGAACATCTCGCACTTCTATCCCGACAGGAAGAAGGGCCTCGCCCTCGGGATCAACGCCGCCGGGGGCAACCTGGGGGTCGCGGTCTCGCAGGGCCTCACGCCGCTGGTAATCGGATGGGGGTGGCTCGCGGTCGCCGGCGGGGCCCAGAACTCAAGCGCGCTGTTCCTGCAGAACGCCGGGCTGCTGTGGGTGCCCTTCATCCTGGCATCGGCGCTCGGGGCGTGGCTCTTCATGGACAACCTGAGGGTCGCCAAAGCGTCGTTTCGTGAGCAGGTCGGAGTGATGAAACGCAAGAAGACGTGGGCGATCACCCTGCTGTACGTGGCGACCTTCGGCTCGTTCGTCGGTTACTCCGCCGGGCTGCCGCTGCTGATGAAGACCGAGTTCCCCGGCGTGAACCTGTCGCTCGCCTTCCTGGGGCCGCTGGTCGGCGCGCTGGCCCGGCCCTTGGGAGGCATGCTGGCCGACCGGATGGGCGGGGCCCGCCTCACCTTCCGCACGCTGGTTGGAATGCTCCTGGCCACCTGCGGGCTGATCGTGTGCCTGTCGAACAAGACCAGCCCCGACGTCTTTCCGATCTTTCTCGGAATCAGCGTCCTGCTGTTCGCCTTCACCGGATTGGGCAACGGGGCCGCTTACCAGATGATCCCCACGACGCTCCGGGCGCTCCACCTGAAGAAGGCTCAGGGCGAGGGGCCGGCCGCCAAGGTGCTGGCGCTCAAGCAGGCGAAGATCGAGACCTCCGCAGCGGTCGGCTTCATCGGAGCGGTCGGCGCCTACGGCGGCTGGATGATCCCGCAGACCTTCGGCCTATCGATCTCCTTGACCGGGGCGCCCTTCCGGGCGCTCGAGCTGATCATGGGCCTGTATCTCGTCTGCCTCGCAGTCCTGTGGACCGGCTTCTTGCGTCCCGAGCGGGCACTGGCAAGCGGCCGCCTGGCGGAGGCGGAAGCCTAGAAAAAAGCTGGGTACTTACGGCCGGCGATCTGAGCCGGAGTACCTATGGCCCTAACGCCCCGGGCCGGATAGTTTCCGCTGTGGGGGACTCGCCTTTCCGCTGGGTGCCCTGCACCGCGAAAGGAGACCCCAATGGCCAAGACCCAGGCACCCTCAGAGATCGAAGCTGCCGGAAGCAAGTTCCAAACCGACGCCGTCCCCGATCCATTCGACGAACGGGACCTCGAGTACCGGGCCCGCCTCCAGCCCCTGCCGCCCTCGCTGGACTGCCGACCGGCGGACCGGGCGGTCATGAAGCAGAAGGGCAGCAGCTGCACCGGTCACGCCCTGGCTGCAGTCATCAACTCGGTGTACTCGGCCCCCTGGAGGGACGACCCCCAGCTGGCGGGGAAGCCGCCCCGGGTCAGCCCCTACATGCTGTACCACCTCGCCCGGCGCTACGACGAGTTCGACGGTGAGGAGGACATCGGCTCGTCCCTCCGGGGCGCCCTGAAGGGCTGGTTCTACCACGGGGTGGTCCGGGAGTCTAAGTGGCGGAGCCTCAAAAGCCACAACGCCGCCATGCTGGACGACGAGGACTTCCGCCGCCTGGCCGGCGAGCACCCACTGGGCGCGTTCTACCGGGTGAACGCTTTCCGGCTTGACGACATGCAGTCCGCCATCAACGAGCTGCAGGGCATCTGCTGCTCGGCCGCGGTCCACAGCGGCTGGAAGGAGCCTCAGCTCCTCAAGCAGGGCGACCGAAAGCTGAACGTCATCCTGCGGCCCGGCCGCCTGGACAACCTGGGGGGCCACGCCTTCGCCATAGTCGGCTACAACGAGGTCGGGTTCCTCGTCCAGAACTCCTGGGGAACCGAGTGGGGCGCCAAGGGCTTCGCAACCCTCCCCTACGACGACTGGCTCGACTCCGCATGGGACGCCTGGGTCGCCCGGCCCGGTGTTCCGAAAACCCCCTCCTACCGGGGCCGGACCAACGCGGTGACCACGACCGGCGAGGTCGGCACGGCGCCGGGGCCGGACCTTATTCGCCTGCAAAACCACGTTGTCAACATCGGCAACAACGGCCGGCTGTCGGCCCGGGGCAAGTTCGCCAGCACCCCGGAGCAGGTCGACAAGATCTTCAACCACATGAAGGAGCGCCACGACCAGTGGCGCAAGGATCGGCCGGCCGAACCGCTGCGGATCGTCTTCTACGCCCACGGGGGCCTCAACAGCGAGTCGACGGGCCTGAAGATCGCAAGCCAGCACCGGGGGTGGTGGCTGAACAACCACGTTTACCCGGTGTACTTCGCCTGGCAGAGCGGGGCGGTCGAAACCATGCTCAACCAGCTCACCGACCTGGCCGAAGGCTGGCTCCCGTTCGGGGTCCGGGGCTTCGACGCCCTGGAGGCGTTCGACGCGCTGGTGGAGAGGGGCGCCCGCCGCATCTTCCGGGGGACGTGGAACGAGATGAAGGAGAACGCCACGATGGCCTCGAGCGGCGAGAAGACCACGAACTACAGGTGGCCTCCCGGCCCGAAGGACTCGGACGCCATGACGCAGGCGCCGGCGGGAACCCTCACGGTCCACCGGCTGGCCAAGTACATCGGCGATCAAGCCGCCCCGTGCGAGGTGCACCTGGCCGGGCACAGTGCCGGGTCGATCTTCCTGGCCGAGTTCCTTCAGCGGCTGGATGCGGCTAAGGTCCCGGTTGCCTCGGTCAACTTCCTGGCGCCGGCTCTTCGGGTCGACGAGTTCAAGAGGAAGGTGCTCCCGACCATCGGAAAGACGGTCGAACGCCTGACGGTGATCGGCCTGAACAAAGAGGCGGAGCTCGACGACGTCTGCGGCACCGAGAACCACGACATCTACCACAAGTCCCTGCTTTACCTGGTCTCGCGTGCGCTTGAGGAGGGTGACGCCGAGGTGCCCCTGCTGGGCATGGAGAAGTTCATGGAAAAGCCGATCGGGGGCGGCAAGACACTCGAGGAAGCGATCGAGACGAAGGGAGGCGCTTGTATCTTCGCCCCGACGAACGCCGACGCCGCGGAGAACAGCCGGTCGAACGCCGGCACCCACAGCGGGATGGACGACGACTCGCCCACCATGACCTCCGTCATGTTGCGGGTGCTGAACGCCCAGGTCGCCACCGATGAGATGAAATACCGGTCCTCGACGCCGGAGAAGCTGCCGTTGCAGCCGTCCGGCGCGGTGTCGGTGCCCGCAGCGCCGCGGGTCAAAAAGGGAGAGGTTCTGGAGGAGGCCCAGCCGGCAGCGGCTAACGTCGAGTCGGACGGAGGGGTTCAGGACGTCTCGGTCGCCCCGGCTGGAAAGTTGCAGACACCGAGCCCGGTGGAACTGATGCTTGCGAACCTGGGGTGGAGCAGGGCATCGAAGATGGAGGAGAACCCGGCGGTGAAGACCTAACCGGCGGCGCTCTCGTTCGCCAGGGTGGTCAGCGCGGGGGCAAGCTCGGTTTGCGCCGGCACGGGGATGGCCCGGGAAACGGGGGCCTTCCAGAAACCGATGGCCAGGACGAAGCCGACCATCTGGAACATGAGGATCCCGCCGAGGGAGGCGCCTTCGGCCCACGCTTCGATCGCCGTGGTCAGAGCCCAGAGCTCGGCCATGACAATGGTTGCAACCAGGACGATACGGCGGTCGAGGTGCGCCGCCTCGGCGCGGTAGGCGGCTTCGGGGGTGGTGTGGTCGTCTCTCGAATCGAACATGTGACCACTATCCGGGGCGCAGGTTGCGGCGAGGTTTAACCAAGGTTTCGTTCCGGTAACGTTGTTGTTCCCCCGGTTTTTCGCGGGGATTACCCGATATTTGCCGGTGGTTGCTTTCCCTCAACCTTTCGGCGGCTCGCTTGGGGACCGGCATTGTGGGTATCGAACCAGGGTGATTTCCGAGCGGCGCCGATGCTTAGGAGCGGGGGACCCTGATGGATACCGGTAAGGCGTTGGTGCAGGCGATGGAACGGATCGAGTCGTCGAGGGGGCTGGATCCGGTGGCCGATCTGATTCGGCTGGGCGTCGACGGCGCCCTGCCCAGGGGGCCGGTCCGGGACGCGCTGCGGGGCGACTGGCTCGGGCACTCCTTCCACCCGCTGCTCACCGATTTCGTCGAGGGCCCCTGGATGGCCGCCTCGTTCCTGGACCTGTTCGGCCCGGAGGGCTCGGCACGCCCGGCCCGGCGGCTCCTCGGTTTTGGCTTGCTGGTGGCGATCCCGGCCTACCTGACCGGCCTGCTGGAGTGGGCGGAGGAGGATCGGGTCGAGCAGCGGCGGGTGGGCCTGGTGCACCTGGCGAGCATCTCTTCGTCGATCGGGCTGTACACCGCCTCCTACCTGCGTCGCCGGGGCGGGGGCAGCGGGAGCCTCCTTGGAGTGGCGGCCGGCCTGATCGCATTCGCCGACGGTTACGTCGGCGGGCACATGTCCCACGTCCGCGGAGTGGCCGCCGGCGAGATCGGAACCGGGCAGTGACCCCCTTCGCCCGCAAGGTCGCCTACGCCCTCGGGCTCAGCCGGGTGGTTATCGGCAGCGCTGCCGTCCTGGCGCCCGGGCGAGCGATGAACTTCTGGCTGGGGGTCGACCACGAGCCGAAGTCGGTGAAGGCCATGGGGATCGCGATCGGCGCCCGGGACCTGGCCCTCGGAATCGGGTCGCTGGTCGCGCTCAGCCGGGACAGCGGCAGCGCGGTGTGGCTGCAGGTCGGCGTCCTTGCCGACACGGCTGACGCCCTGGCTACTGTCCGGGCATTCTCGGCCGACCTCCGGAACCCGCGGGTGGCCGTTGCGGCATCGGGGGTCTGCGGCGCAGCGGTCGGTGCCTGGCTGGCGCAGCAGGCGAGCAGCTCGCGGTGAGCGACCCGGACGCGATAGTCATCGGCGCCGGGCCGAACGGCCTGGTGGCCGCCAACTACCTGGCGGACGAAGGGTGGGACGTGCTGGTCCTGGAGGCGCAGGCGACCCCTGGAGGGGCGGTCAAGAGCGGCCCCCTGACCGGCAACCCGGCGTTCGTCCACGACCTGTTCAGCGCCTTCTACCCGTTCGCGGTCGCCTCCCCGGCGATAACCGCCCTGCGACTCGAGGAGCACGGACTCAGGTGGCGGTGCGCCCCGCTGGCGGTCGCCCACCCGATGCTCGACGGCCGGTGCGCCGTTCTGTCGGACAAGCTGGAGGAGACGGTCGCGTCGCTGGAGTCGTTCGCCGAAGGAGACGGCGAGGCCTGGCGTGGGATGTACCGGGTGTGGGAGGAGGTGGGCGAGGACCTGGTCCGGATACTGCTCGGCTCGTTCCCCCCGGCCGCCGCCGCCGCCCGCCTGGCCGCCAGGCTCGGGCCCTCCCGGCTGCTCCGCCAGACCCGCTTCTGGACCCTCCCCATCCGCCGGATGTGCGAGGAGAGCTTCAAGTCGCAGGAGGCAGGCCTGCTTCTGGCAGGCAACGCGCTGCACGCCGACATCCCACCGGAGGTGCCGGGAAGCGGCTTCCTGGGGCTGCTGTTGTGCTCCCTGGGCCAGCAGTTCAACTTCCCGGTGCCCGAAGGCGGCGCCGGAAACCTCTCCGGGTCGATGGTTCGCCGGCTGGAGGCCCGCGGGGGCCGGGTGGTCTGCAACGCCCGGGCCCACCGGGTCGACATCCGCAAGGGCCGCGCGGTCGGCGTCACCACCGCCGACGGGACCCGCCACCGCGCCCGCCGGGCGGTCCTGGCCGACGTCGCGGCACCGGCGCTGTACCTCAGCCTGGTCGGCGAGTCGCACCTGCCGGCCCAACTGCTGGACGACCTGCACCACTTCCAGTTCGACAATGGGACGGTGAAGGTCGACTGGGCGCTGGACGGACCGATCCCGTGGCGCGCCGAGCAGGCGAAAAGGGCCGGAACCGTCCACGTCGCCGACGGCATGGACCACCTGACCGAGTCGTCCGCTCAGCTGGCGATGGGCAAGATCCCGGGGCAGCCATACCTGGTGCTCGGGCAGATGAACGTCGCCGACCCAACCCGGTCGCCCAAGGGCACCGAGACGGTGTGGGCGTACACCCACGTCCCGCAGCAGATCCGGGGCGACTGCGGAGGCGACATCACCGGAAAGTGGGACGACAACGAAACCCAGCAGTACCTGGAGCGAGTCGAGAACGAGGTGGAGAAACACGCCCCGGGCTTCCGGGACCGGATAACCGGCACCTTCGTGAGGACCCCTCCGATGTTCGAGCAGGCGAACGAGAACCTGGTCAACGGCGCCCTCGGCGGCGGCACCGCCCAGCTTCACCAGCAGGTGGTCTTCCGGCCGACGCCCGGCATGGCGGGGGCGCGGACACCGGTCAAGGGGCTGTACCTGGCCTCGGCGTCGGCCCACCCGGGAGGCGGGGTCCACGGCGCCCCCGGAGCCAACGCGGCAAAAACCGCCCTGCGGGATCACATGGTGAAGAGGCTGGCGCCCTACGGAGCGGCCGGGGTCGGCGGGGCGGCGGTCAGCCGGCTTTGGCTGCGGACTCGGGGCCCGGGGCGGTCTCCCGGATAAGCTTCTCCAGGCACTGCAGCGACTTTTTGTTTCGCAGGTACAGCGCCGGGTCCAGCAGCTTTTTGACCCTGGTCATCTTGGTGCCGGGGGCCGGCGCCTCCCGGATGGTGAACAGCGTGGTCCCCTCGGTCGCACCCCGCTCCAGCAGCATGCGGATCCGGACGATCCCGAGCGGCCTCAGGTAGGCCTGCAGCACCAGGCTCATCGGCGGGTTCATGGTGACCATCTCGGTCTTGTCCTTCACCGTCAGCTCGCCGCCGGCGCCGCTGGTGTGGTGGAAGGCCGACCCGGGGCGGGGCCAGTCCGGGTCGATGCCGCGTATGCGCTTCGCTCCCACGACCCACTTGGGGAACGAGTAGGGGTCGATCAGGACCCCGAAGACCTGCTCCGGGCTCGCGGGGAGCTCAATTCGGTTGCGTGACATGCATCTCCCCCTCTTTGGCGACCCGGAAGCCGAAGATTGCGAGCCGGCGGGTCTTCACTCCCTCGGTCGACCGGCGCACCGGAGCGAACAGGTTGCCCGGGTCGACCGGTACCCGGGCCCGGCTGAACAGGGCACGGGGGAAGGCAACCGCCATCACCCGCTCGTAGATGCCCGGCGAGACGTGGTGGCTAAGAAGCTGCAGGCGGCCGGCCTTGCCGACCCTTCGCTCCCTTCGGGGGTTCCGGATGCTCTTCAGGACAACCTTAGCCACGGCGTCGGGCGACTGGAGCGGGTACAGCGGCCGGACGAACCGGCCGGAGTAGTTGGCGCACTGCCGGTAGAGGGCGGTGTTCACGCCTCCGGGCAGCACGTTGCAGACCTCGATGCCCTTGGTGCGCCGCAGCTCGGTTCGCAGAACCTCCGAAAAGCCCTGGATCGCAAACTTGCTGGTCACGTACGGCGCCATGTCCGGCCCGGTCAGCTTCCCGAGGATCGACGAGACGTTCACCAGGATCCCCGAGCCCTGCTTGCGAAACTGAGCCAGTGCCGCCCGGGCGCCGTTGACGAAGCCGAAAAGGTTGACGTCGATGACCCTGCGGAAGGACTCGGCCGGGGTCTGCTCGAAGCTGCCGAAGCTCATGACGGCGGCGTTGTTGACCCAGACGTCCATGCGGCCGAACCGGTCGACGGCCGCATCCACCAGGCGGGGCGCGGTGGCCGGGTCGGAGACGTCGCACGGGACGGTCACCAGGCGGTCGGGCGTGCCGGCCAGCTGCTCCAGATCGGATAGCCCCTCGACCCCTCGGGCCGCCGCGACGACCGAGGCGCCGGCATCCAGCAGGGCGAGGGCTGTCTCCCTGCCGATCCCGCTGGTGGCGCCGGTCACTACGGCCACCGTCTGCGAATTGATTTCCAAAAGTTTCTCCCGATGTACCCGCGCTCTGTGCGCGCCTCGGCACCTAGTTACCCCGGCAGCCGGGAGGTCAACCGGAGATGCCTACTCCTCAGTGCCGACCGCGTAGACCCCGTCGGCACGTTCCTCCAGCCGGATCTTCGGCAGCGGCCGGGGCGGCGGCCCGGCGACGACCTCCCCGGTGCGCTCGTTGAAGATGCCCTTGTGGCAGGGGCACTCCAGCACTCCCTCTTCCCGGCGCCAGAGGACGGCGCAGGACAGGTGGGTGCAAACCGACGAGAACGCCACCAGCTCCCCGTCGTTCAACCGCATGGCGATCACGGGGTCGTCATCGCCCGGGTAGGAGAAGGTCACCATCTTTCCCTTGCCCACCGAGCCGGCCACCAGCTTTGCGGGACCGGCGCCGGCGCCGTGGCGGCGGAAGACGCCCGATGCCAGCCCTGCGGTCCCGATCAGAAGCCCGCCCGATGCGATCACCAGCATCCGCAGGTAGTCCCGCCGGGACATGAGCCCTCCCTCCTTGAGTCGCTTCTCCCGGCTCTCCGGGGGCCGGGTGGCGGTCACACCTTCTCCTCGGAAAGAAACTCGTTCCACACGCTGTAGCCCCCGGGGATCACGTCCTCGCCCCCGGCCGGCGCCACCAGCGCGTTGCCGGTGACCACGCTCTGGTTGCCGAAGTCGAAGACGTCGATCGCCTTGGCCGACGGGCGCTTCGCGACCAGCTCGTCGTAGGTGCCGTAGAACAGGGCATCGGTCGGGCAGACCGAAGCGCACATCGGCAGCAGTCCCTGCGAGCTGCGGTCGTAGCAGAGGTCGCACTTGTACTGGAGCATCTCGGGGATGTCGAGCTTGGGGACCCCGAACGGGCAGGCGTGGACACAGTTGCCGCAGCCGATGCACAGCTCGGGCGAAGCGGTCCCCACCACCCCGTCGGTGCCGACCGGGATCGCGTCGACCGGGCAGACCTGGGCGCAGGGGGCGACCGGGTCCGAACAGTGCATGCAGACGGTGGGCATGGCGGCGGCCGAGTTGCCCATGTCGACGTAGTCGAGGTGGATCATCGAGCGGCCTTTGTGGGAGTCGCACTCCCGGCACGCCGCGACACACGCCTGGCACCCGATACACCGGCCCGGGTCGATGAACAGCGCTTTTTTCCTCATCCTCGGCCGGTTCCCCTTCCCTGCGGCGCCGACGGCTGCCGCTTGTCGAATGCTCCGACCTCCTCGTAGACCTGGCCGCCCGGCGGGACCGGGGGCGCCGGGGGGATGTCGATCTCGGTCCCCATCTCGATCCGGCACGAGCACACCTTGAACTCGGGGATTTTCGACGTCGGGTCCAGGGCGTCGACGGTCATCAGGTTGGCCGCCACCCGGCCCGCCCAGTGGTAGGGGATGAAGACGGTGTCCGGGCGGATGGTCGACACCACCAGGGCCGGGTAGGTCGCCGACCCCCGGCGGGTGCTGACCTTCACCGGGTCCCCGTTGACGTAACCCAGGCTCGGGTGGACCTCCACCCACGGGCGGGGCGTCTGCTGGACGAGGGCGTCGATCCTGCGGGTCTGGTTGCCCGACAGGTAGTGGGCGACGGTGCGTCCGGTGGTCAGCTTCAGCGGGTACTTGGAGTCGACCTCCTCCGCCGGCGGGCGCCACTCGACGGCGTGGAATCGGGCCAGGCCGTCCGGGTGGTGGAAGCGCTCCTCGAAGAGGCGAGGCGTGCCCGGGTGGTCCTCGGAGGGGCATGGCCAGAAGATCCCGCCGGTCTCCTCGATCCGCTCGTAGGTCATGCCCGAGTAGTCGGCCTGGCCGCCCTTGGAGGCGATCCGCAGCTCCTCGAAGATCTCCCGGGAGCTTTCGAACCCGAACTTGTCGGCGTGGCGGCCCAGGCGCCGCGCGATCTCGCAGACGATCCACCAGTCCGGCCTGGCGTCGCCTGGAGGGTCGGAGGCCTTGTTGTACTTGACCACCCGGCCCTCGGCGTTGGTCGAGATGCCCTCGTCCTCGGCCCACGAGGTGCCGGGGAGCACGACGTCGGCCCGGTCGCAGGTCTCGGAGAGGAAGAAGTCGATCTGGCAGTGGAACTCCAGGCTGTCGAAGCCCCCGGCGATGCGGCCGGCGGACGGCATCGACACGATCGGGTTGTTGCAGATGCCGAGCCACCCCTTGATCTCGCCGGCTTCGGCCTGGTGAACCATCTCGACCGCCGAAGTGCCGGCCCGGGGAAGCTCGTCGTCGGTGATCCCCCACACCTTGCAGATGTGCTCCCGGGCGGCCGGGTCCTCGATCATCCGCTGGCCGGGAAGCTGGTCCGACTTCTGGCCGTGCTCCCGCCCGCCCTGGCCGTTGCCCTGGCCGGTGATCGTGCCGTAGCCCTTGCCGGGGGCCCCGAACTGGCCGGTGGCCAGGCACAGGTTGATGACGGTCAGGCAGTTGTCGACGCCCTGGATGTGGTGCTCGATCCCCCGGGCGTGGAAGGCCATCGCCTTGTTCGCTCGTCCCCAGGTGAGGCCGACCTTCTCGATGAGCGCCGGGTCCAGCCCGCAGATCTCGCCGGTCTTCTCCGGGGTGTAGAAGGGAAGCCCGGCCTTGACCGCGTCCCAGCCCGTGGTCCGGGAGCGGATGAACTCGGTGTCGACCAGGCCCTCCCGTGCGATCACGTGCAGCACGCCGTTCAGGAACGCGGCGTCGGTGCCCGGCCGGACCGGGACGTGGATGTCGGCGGTGCGGGCGATCGGGGTCTCCCGGGGGTCGACGGTGATCAGCTTGGCTCCTGAGTCGCGGGCCCCCCAGAAGTACTGGGTGGCGACCGGGAAGCACTCCCCCACGTTGGCGCCGAGCAGCATGATGACGTCGGCCTCCAGCATGTCGGACCACGGGTTGGCCGCCCGGTCGACGCCGAATGCCTTCTTGTTGGCGGCGGCGGCCGAGACCATGCAGAGGCGCCCGTTGTAGTCGACGTGTTTGGTCGCCAGCGCCACCCGGGCGAACTTGCCCATCAGGTAGCACTTCTCGGTGGCCAGGCTGGAGCCGGAGTAGACGGCGAAAGCGTCGTTGCCGTAGGTCTTCTGGATCCGGCGGATTTCGCTGACCACCCGGTCCAGGGCCTCGTCCCAGGTGACCTCCCGAAGCGGGTCGCCCCGGCGGTCCCGCATCAGGGGCTTGGTCAGCCGGTCCCGGTGGTTGACCTGCTGGTAGGCCGTCACCCCTTTGGGGCAGAGCTTCAGCTTGTTGATGTCGTGGTTGCGAGGCTCGACGCCGAAAACCTTGCCGTCGGAGGAGACCCTGAGGTACATGCCGCACTGCACGCCGCAGTAGCAGCAGTGGGTGGCAACCATCGTCTCGCCCCGCTCCGCCGAGACGTAGTTGCCGGGGCGGTTTTTCTCCTTGCGGAAGGCGGCGACCCCGGGGGCAAGGATCTGCAGTTGTTTTCTCATCAGAACCCCGCCTTTACCCGGTCTCTGTACTGGGCGCCCCGGGCGATGCGCTTGCACGCCGGGCAGGTTTCGACCCAGCCGGCGTAGTCCAGGCCGAGCTCGTTCATGGTCCTCTGGAGGTCGCTCACGAACACGGCGCCCTCGATCCCGGCCCCGCACTCCCGGCATGCGAGCGCTCCGCCCGAGGCCAGCGACGCCTGCTTGTGCAGGTGGACGCCGATCATCGCCGGGCGCTGGATCGTGTGAAAGAACTTGCCGAACGGGATCCAGACCAGCGTAAGGACCACGGTGCACATGTGGATGAACGCCAGCGGCTGGTAGGCGAACCCGTCCATCAGCGCGCTGGAAACCGTCAGGAGCAGCCCGGTGACCGAGATGGCGATCAAAGCCAGCAACGGCAGCAGGTCCCGGCCGAACCGGGTGAGGTTGTTTCCCCGCTCGGTCCAGCGTTTGTGGAGGAACCAGGCCCCGCCTCCGATGACCAGCACGGCGGAGAAGTTCAGCCCGTGGAACATCATCCAGCCAACGATGCCCAGAGCATCGATCTTGATCGTGCGGACGCCGTTCATGTAGATCCAGTAGAGGCTTTCGGTGCCCGCCACCGCCCGGAAGTGGATGAAGCCGAAGGTCAGCGGAAAGGTGATCAGCGTCGCCGATATCACTCCCCAGAACAGGCCCTGGTGGGCCAGCCAGCGGGCGGTGCTACGTTCGGCGATGAACCGCTGCAGCAGAAGGGTCGACACCACAGTTTTGGGCACCTCGGACTTCGGCAGGTCGGGGCCGGGCTTGAGAATCGCCTTCCACCCCCGCAGCAGGTAGCGCCGGGCGGCCGGGCTCTGCGCCCAAAGAACCGTGCGGTAGGCGACGCCGAACCCCAGGAAGATGGTGCCGATCGCATAGCCGAGCAGGGCGACGTCGAAGTTGTCCAGGTTGCGGCTGCCGGCCAGAATCGCAACCGTCAGAATCAGCGCGGCGGCGGCTCCCGCGGTCAGGGCACCCCGGTTCCGGGACGGCGCAACCGGGAAGGAGGGGGACGCGGGACGGGAGATCGGGTGGTCGCTCACCCGATCAAGAGTCCCAGCGGGACATTACGTCGATGTTTCTTCTCAGTTCCCTTCAGGTAAAGTCGCCGTTTTCGCCCAAACGGGTCCCCCGCGGAGGGTTACCCTCCGAACATGGACAAAGTGACCGGGCCGCACGGCCTTCTGCTGACCGGCGGGACGTCGCGCCGAATGGGCGAGGACAAAGCCCGGTCGGCGGTCGGCGGGGTCCCCATGGGGACGCTGGCCGGGACGGCCCTGCTGGAAGCGGCCTCCCCGGTGCTTTGCGTGGGACCGGACCCGGGGCTGGGCCTGGAAACCGTCGAGGACGACCGCCGGGGTCCCCTGGCTGCGCTGGCGATCGGGATGAGGCGCCTGGCCGGCACAGGATTCGGCGGGCCGGTGCTCCTGGTGGCGTGCGACATGCCCTTTCTCACCGCCGGCCTGCTGAAGCTGGTGGCATCGGAGCTGGGGGGCGCCCAGGCGGCAGTACCCGTGTCGGGAGGCCGCCTTCAGCCCCTGGCCGCCTGCTACGCCGCAAGCGTGCTGCCGCTGGCCGAGAGGCTGGTTGCCGCCGGCCGGCTTTCCATGGGAAGCCTTCTGGACGAGATCGAGGTCAAGGAGGTCGACCAGCAGAGCTGGAGCCACCTCGCCGGCCCTGCGGCGCTGACCGACGTCGACACCCCGGCCGAACTGCGGGCGGCCAACGAGGCGATCCGTTGAGGCCTCTTCTTTCGATCGAGCAGTACCGACAGAGCATTCTGGAACGCATCCCGGAGCCCCGGCCGGTAACCGTCCCCCTGGACACGGCATACGGCTGCGTGCTGGCAGGCCGGCTGGCCTCGCCCCACGACCTGCCCGCTTTCCCCTCCTCTGCGATGGACGGCTACGCCGTGCGAAGCGCGGACATCGCCGCAGCCGCCGAGGGGGTTCCGGTTTCGCTGCAGATCGAGGGTGAGGTCCGGATGGGGAGCGCCCCACACGCCGAGGTGCTCGAGGGCCGGGCCGTGGCCGTACCGACCGGCGGCATGCTGCCTGAGGGGGCCGACACCGTCGTCCCGGTCGAGGAGTGCCGGGTCGAGGGGGGCGCCGTATGGTTCTGCGTCCCCTCCCGTCCGGGCCGCAACGTCCGCCCGGCAGGCGAGGACCTTCTGGCGGGCGAGCTCGTGGTCGAGGCGGGGCGGCGCGTGGAAGCCGCCGACCTCGGCGCCCTGGCCGCGGCGGGGTTCGCAGAGGTCGCGGTCTACCGCACCCCGAGGGTGGTCGTCTTCTCCACCGGGAACGAGCTGGTGGAGGGCGGCGGGGATACCGGGCCGGGCCAGATCCACGAATCGAACTCGTTCATGCTGCGGGCACTCGTTCGCCGGGCCGGGTGCGAAGCGACCTACGCCGGGCGGGTGCCGGACGACCCGGGCGCGCTGCTCCGGGCGCTGGAAGCCGCTCCGCCCGGAGACGTCCTCCTGTGTTCGGGCGGCGTGTCGGCAGGCCGGGATGACCCCGTCCGGCGGGCGTTCGAGGGCAGGGAAGAGGTGGGCTGCGTGCAGGTTTCAGTCCAGCCCGGCCGCCCGCAGGCGTTCGGAGTATTCCGTGACAAGCCGTTCTTCGGCCTGCCGGGCAACCCGATGGCGTCGCTGGTGTCCTTCGAGCTGTTCGTCCGTCCCGCCCTGAAGAAGATGATGGGCCTCCCACCAACGGTCGACTACCTGAACGCCACCCTGGACGGCGCCCTGGAGGCTGCGCCGGCATCCGTGCGGTTCGTGCCGGTACGGCTGACGGAGTCCGGACCACAACTGATTGCGTGCAGCAGGGAGCAGCGCCGCTCCAATCAGCTGGCAAAGCTGGCGCAGTCCGACGGCATGGCCGAGGTGCCGCCGGGCGCCGGGCTGAACGCAGGAGAGCCGGTGAGAGTACTCTCGATTCGAGAGTGGTAACCCGCTCCCCACTCCGGACCCGGTGAACTTCGAGCTTTAAGATCCTACGAAGCGGGGAAAAGAGTGCCCACAATGAAGATACGACGAACCCTTTCGCAACGATTCGCCACTACGGTCCTTCTGGCCGGCATGTTCCTGGCGTCGCTCACCGGCACCGCCGCGGCTGCCGACGGAATCGGGTCCCTCGACATCCTTGGACTGCTCGGCTTGAAGCCGCCCCCTGTAGCCCAGGCTTCAGCTCCTGCGCCGCCCCCGCCCGGCGACGTCCCACCCCCTCCCGCAGCCGCCGCCGCACCTGCGGCGACGCTGGACGCCTCGTCGATACCGGCCAACTCCGGCGCCGGCAGGAGGGTCGTCTACTCGGTCAGCCAGCAGAGGGTTTGGCTGGTCAACGAGGACGGTTCGCTGCACGGCACCTGGCTGGTCTCCGGCCGCGCCGGCGAGCCCAACCCCGGCTCCTACTCGGTCTTCTCCCGTTCCCGCCACGCCCGCGCCCAGCGGCCGGGCATCACCATGGAGTACATGGTCCGGTTCGTCCGCACCGCCGGTCTTCCCATCGGCTTCCACTCGATCCCGGTCAACCGCCGGGGCGCCAAGATTCAAAGCATCGAGCAGCTGGGCACCTATCAGAGCCTCGGCTGCGTCCGCCAGAGATACGAGGACGCGGTGGTGATGTGGGAGTTCGCGCAGATCGGCACTCCGGTAATCGTCCCGAACTAGGCGTAAACCGGCCGCGGGGTAGGATGGTCAGCGCGCAAATTCTTTCCAAGTCGGCTGGGAGGCCCCATGTCTGAAGACACCACGCAGGTAGAAGAAATCGACGAGGACCTCGAAGAAGGCACCGAGGCCGCTGCTGAGGCTGCGAAGATGCGTTCGTCGGACTCGAAGATCAAGGCCAAGCCGGTCAAGGGTGACGTGGAGGTCGACTTCACCGACATCAGCCGGGAGACTCTGAAGCCCCGAATCGCTCGGGACCAGAAGGTCTTCACCAACGGCTTCAAGATTCCCGGCTTCTCCGGTTACACCGACGTCCCGGGCAAGATCTGCGTCGACTGCGGCTGGCGTGCGATGAAGTTCTCCAAGCAGTGCGCCAAGTGCGGCGGGGAGCTTCGCCCCGAGTAAAGCCTGTTTACCGGCGGGGCTCCCAGGAGAACCGCCGGATGGCAACCAGCAGTCCCAACCCGCCCCAGGCAGCCAGAACCGCCAGGTGGGTCAGCGCAAACCCTCCGGACCCCGCGGAAGGGAAGAACACCTCCTGCATCGCCTCGCTGAAATGCCGGACGGGGAAAATTTTTCCGGCCATGTCCAGCCAGGCCGGCGGATCCTGCAGCGGGATGAACACGTCCGAGACGAACAGCAGCGGCAGGATCGTCGCATTGACGATGGCCGGGGCGGCGTCGGCGTTCGGCACGATCGTCGTCACCGCCATCCCCAGCGCCGAGAAGCAGGCGGCGCCGACCGCCAGCGTGACGATGAACGCCGGGATCGAGCTGCCGGGAAGCTCGGCGTCGTAGAGCAGCATCCCGAACACCAGGCAGATAGCCACCAGCAGGATCGCTATGCCGACTGCGTGGAGCATGCGGGCGACCAGGTAGGCCCAACCCGGCAGCGGGGTCCCCTTCACGCGCTTTAGCACCCCGAGGTCCCGGGCGAAGGTCAGGCTCATCGCAATGTTCGTGTAGCAGGCGGTGATCACCGAGAAAGCCGCAATCCCGGTGATGTAGAAGGTGGCGACGCTGACGTCGTGGCCGTTGATGGTGATGTCCGCCGAACCGAACAGGGTAGTGAAGATCACCAGGAACAAAAGCGGGAAGGCGAAGGTGAAGAAGGCGGCGGCAGGGTTGCGCCAGAACGCCTTGTTGGTGAACCGGACCTGCCGCAGGACCAGAGCCGCGCTGCTCACTCGACCTCCTCGTCAACCGGCGCTTCCGCCCCGGTGAGCTCCAGGTACACGTCCTCCAGGCTGGGACGGTTGACCTCCAGCCCCTCGAGCGACACCTTGTGGGCCAGCGCCCACCCGGTCAGCTCGTGCAGGAAGTGCACCGGGTTGGCGGTGGAGAACTCCAGGAAGTCGCCCGACTCCCGGGCCGTCGCCCGCACCGGGCCCGGCAGTGCGGCGCCGTCGGCCAGCTTGAAGCGGATGATCGTGGCGCCCGCGTCCCGGCCCGCCAGTGACTCCGGCGATCCCTGGGCGATGATCCGCCCCGCGGAGATGATCGCCACCCGGTCGGCCAGGTACTGGGCCTCGTCCATGAAGTGGGTGGTCAAAAAGATGGTCTTCCCGATGTCCGCCAGGCCCTTGATCATCTCCCATGCGCTGCGCCGGGCGCCGGGGTCGAAGCCGGTGGTCGGCTCGTCCAGGAACAGCAGGTCCGGGTCGCCGGCGAGGCCCACGCCGACGTCGAGCCGCCGCTGCTGCCCGCCGGAAAGTTTGGTGACCCGGACGTCGGCCTTCTCGGTCAGCCCTACCAGCTCCATGATCTCCTCGGGCGACCTGGGGTTGGGGTAGTAGCCCCCGAACAGCTCCAGGGTCTCGGCGACCGTGAGGTAGGGGTCCATGCCGGTCGACTGCAGGACGATCCCGATCCGGGACTTGAAAGCCGGGTCCGCGTCCCGGGGGTCGTGGCCGAGGACGCTGACCTCCCCGGAGTCCCGGCTGCGGAATCCCTCGAGGATCTCGACGATGGTGGTCTTGCCGGCGCCGTTGGGGCCCAGGAGGGCAAAGACCTCGCCCTCGGCGACCTCCAGGTCTACGCCTCGAACCGCCTTGAGCCCTCCGTAGGACTTGTGCAGCCCGCTGATTTCAATCGCTGGATCGGCCGTTTGAGTTCTCCCGCCCGCTCAAAGGGTGAATTGTCAGTCTACCCACGATGGGGCCCGCTCCCGCGCATTCGCCCGGCTCTGAAAAACCAATCCTTAGAATTCGAATAGAGAGGCTTGAATGTAAGCCGGCAAGGGCATACGTTGTACGCAAGTCGTCCGGAACGGGCGATCTCATTCGTCATTAAGAATCAACCGGCGCTCAAGCCCCGGGACGCCCCCTAGCTAGGAGTTGCCATGCACAGATTCGGGCAGTATCTGAAGTTGGCAGTGATGATGGCGATGCTGGCCATGCTGCTGGTGCCGACGGCATCGGCGGAGAACAACTGCGACGCCAACGGCCCGGGCCCGGACGAAACGGCCTGCACTCAGGAGTTCGACCTGACCAGCGGTGAAACCGGCGAATCGGGAGCCACCGGCGACGGAGGCGAAGGCGGAGCTTCCGGCGACGGCGGCGAAGGCGGTGACGGCGGCGGGAGTGGTGCCGCAACCGGTGGAAGCGGTGACGGCGGCGGGGGCGGAGCAGGCGCAGGTGGCGCAGGCGGCTCCGGCGGCGGTAACGGCGGGGCAGGCGGCGGCGGCGGTGCCGCAGGTGGGAGCGGCGCATTTGCCGGCGCAACCACAGGCGGCGGCGACGGCGGCGGCGGAGCGGGCGGAGCGGGCGGAGACGGCGCCTGTGACGGCAGCGGCGATAACAGCGGCGGCTGCAACGGCGGCTCCGGCGGTAACGGCACCGGCGGGACCGGCGGCGACGGACACGGCGGGAACGCCGAGTCGGGCGACGGCGGCGAAGGCGGCGAAGGCGGCGAGTCCGGCGACGGCGGCAACGGTGGACGCAGCGGCAACAGCGGAGACACGGGCGACAGCGGCAACGTATGCGCGGACGCCGACAACAACAACAACTGCGACAGCGGTGGCGGCGACGAGTGACCTCGTTACGATCTGTCAAATCTCAGCGGCAGGCATCGCGACCACCGACGATCGGACACGCCGGGACCAAATAGCGACTGCATGACAAAACTGGCCCCTTAGGGGCCAGTTTTGTTTTTACGGCAGTTCTGGAACCTGAAGGGCAACGACCACGATGTCGTCGCGGGGCAAGCCATCCTGGAACGCCAGCACCGCGTCGAGGATTCCGTCGGTGAGGCCCATCGCGGAGCCGGCGTGGCGCTCCACCGCCTCCTCCAGGCGCTCCTCGCCGAAGAAGTCCTCGGTGCCTCTCGCTTCGGTAACCCCATCCGTATAGAGGACCAGGGCATCCCCGGGCGCCAGGGTGAAGTCCCGATCGTGGAGCTTTGGCGCCTCGAAGTCGCCCAGCAGCAAGCCGAAAACTCCGACCGGCTCCGCCGGGCCTCCGCTTCTGGCCCGCAGCGGCAGGGGGTGGCCTCCGCAGCTGACGGCTCCCAACCAGGAGCCATCCTGCTGCTGTTTCAGCCGCACCAGCGACACCGTGCAGAATCGGTCGGACGCGTGCCTAATGAGAACGTCGTTCAAGAGACCCAGGACCTCGGACGGCTTTTCGAGGGAAACCGCTCCCGCCCGAATCGTGTAACGCGCTAGGGCAGTCACCACCGCGGCGTCCACGCCCTTGCCCCTCACATCTCCGACCGCGATCACCCAGTCTCCCGGCCCTATCTGGAACACGTCGTAGAAGTCGCCGCCGACCTCGTCGCCGGTACCCGCCGGCCGGTAGGCAGCACACACGTCAAGGCCGGGAATCTCCGGTGGTTCGGGCGGTATGAGCGTCTGCTGCAGCGTCTGTACCAGGAGCCTGGCCTTTCGCTCGGACTCCTCCGCGCGATCCTTCGCCTTCAACAGCTCCTGCTCGTACTTTCGCCGTTCGGTGGCGTCGAAGACTGCGGTTCTAACCACCACGGGGGCGCCCGCCGAGTCCCTCTCGAGCACCGAGTTCAACAACGCCGGAATTCGCCTGCCGTCCACCGTCAGGATCTCGAGCGCAATCTCACGAACCGACCCCTGCATCTGCAACATCGGCGCGTAGTGGGTCTCGTGGTAGATCCGGCCGCCGGGGGTCAGCAGGTCCGATAGGCAACGCCGGCCGACCAGGTCGTCCCGCCGGTACCCCGTCCAGGTGAGAAAGGTCTGGTTGACCTTGATGATGGTGCCGTCGGGCGCGGTCGTCAGGTAGCCGCAGGGGGCCCGGTCGTAGAGCTCCTCGGCGTCGTCTATCAGCGCTCCGTAAAAGGCTTTTAGTGCCTCCTCGGCGCTCATCTCCCCCGATGCGGGCTTGGTGTCAGCCGTCAACGAACTCTGAGATCGCTTCAGCGGTCTCTTTGGGCATGCTGAGGTGCGGGCAGTGACCGGTGGCATTCAAGAGCACGTAGGACGACAGCGGGAGCGAGTCCCTCACGTACTCCCCGACCCCTACGGGCGCAATGGCGTCGCTGCGGCACTGTAGGACCAAGGTCGGAACCTTGACCTGGGCCAGGTCCGCCCGGTTGTCCGCCATGAACGTGATGCGGGCAAAGTCCCGGGCTATCTTCGGGTCGGTTCGGCAAAAGCTGGCCTCCAGCTCCCTGCCCAGCTCAGGCCGGTCGGGGTTGCCCATGATGACGGGAGCCATGGCGCTGGACCATCCGAGGTAGTTGCTCTCGAGCGACTCCAACAACTCCAGGATGTCCGCCTCGCCGAACCCACCGGTGTAGTCGCCGTCGTTGATGTAACGAGGCGAGGGGCAAACCATCACCAGCTTGTCGAATATCTCCGGCTGCCTGTTGACGGCGAGCACGCCGATCATCGAAGAAACCGAGTGGCCGGTGAGCACCACGTTGTCCAGCTCCAGGCTCCGGCAGATCTCGAGCACGTCGTCGGCGTAGCTGCCCAGAGACGAATACCGGACCGGGTCGTACGAGCCCACATCCGAACGGCCGGCGCCGACGTAGTCGAACAGGACGACCTTGTACCGGTCTTCGAATGCCGGAACCACGAAGCGCCACATGTTCTGGTCGCAGCCGTATCCGTGGGCAAACACGATCGGCTGGCCGTCGGGGGCGCCTGAGACTTTGACGTTGTACTTTTCGATCACGCCCATCGTTGTTGAATTGCCTCTCTAGGTCCCGGCCCGGGGGGGCCGCCTCCCCTGGGTCGACCGGTGAGGTGGGTCGTGAACGATTCGAGGGCGGTTAGCTTGCCAGCTGGCCTCGGACGGCGCCGTCGGGATACTGCTCCGAGTGGACGTTGACGTAGAAGTTCGCCGGCTCCTCCGAGATGTCTTCGAGGTCGGACTCGCTGACCCCGTCGACGCACTTGTCGGCACCGTCGTCCTCACCCTCGGGATACTCCAGGTTGACCAGAACGGGTCCTGCTTCGCCCTCCTCGCCGGAATGGATGTGGGCGGCCTGCACGTTCTGGACCCCCTCGAGGGAGATGTCGTAGCAGATCTGGTTTTCGTCGGAGTTGATCTCGATCTCGGCTTCGCCGGTGCCGTCGCCGCCGCACGTGTCGCCGTCACAAACTTCCTCGGCGCCGGTCAGCTGAATGTCGAATTCGCCGCCTTCGTCGTCACCCGGGTTGCAGGAAGCCAGCAACAAGGCGGCCACCAGGGCCAGGGCCAGTATCGAAAATCTCTTCATGGCGAACCTCTTTCTTCTCGGGTGACGATCAAGTCATCTCTCCCCGGAGAACGCTGCCGCCAAACGGAGAGACCTTCACAGGTTATGCCAGCAAGGTTATCAAGCGGGGACCGGCTCAGGCGGCCCGCCCGGCCTTTCTCTTCAGGACGTATCCGACGGCCAGCGCGACGCCGAGCGTAAGGGCAAAGATGAGGCCCTTCGTGGCCTGGCTCGGCCCCTCGTTGGGGACGGAGTTAGCATCTTCGCTCGGCGGGTCGACCTGTTCGCCGGCGCCCCTGGTTGAGCTGTCGAGCGAGCGGGCGTTCTCCAGCCCGGGCGAGTACTCCTGGGTGGCGGTGCAGGCGTTGTCCTCGAAGGGCGGCGCCTCGTTTATCGGCACGAACAGGTACTTGTCCCCCTTCACAAACGACCGGTCGACCGAGGTGATGCTTTGAGGGTCGCCCGGGCCGCCCCGGACCTCCACCTGCTCGGGAAGGTCTCCGCCCTTCCACACCTCGTCGACCAGGACGGTGGCGATGCGGTCTCCGCCGGCCACCGACACCACCGTTCCGGTGAACACCACGCTGGAGGCGGCGAGGCTCTCGCTCAACGGAAGCTGGACCGCGCACGATGCGTGGGCCGCCACCGGCAGGAGGAGGACCGCCAGAAGGCCGAGCAGGACGAGGAGGGTTGTTTTCATAGCTCTTTGACGGATGCTAACCCGTCCCCGGTTCCCGGTTGGAGAAACCGAAGATCTCGATGCAACGGATCGCGGCGGCGATGTTCCCGTCCACCCGGGCGACGCCCGAGACGATCACGTCCAGCGGGTTCGCCTGGCCGGCGGCGATCGCCAGGAAGGTCCTAACGTCGGTGGTCAGGGTGAACGCCGGGTCGGCTGCCCACCCCTGGGCAGTTTCGACGGTCCCATCGGCGACGGTGACGCTGAAGACCTCCCCGTCGATGTCCATCTGGTAGGTCTCCTTGACGCCCCGCGCCAGCTCGGGCCGGAAGGTCGCCCGCATCGCCAGTGCTCCCCAGCCCGGCGCCCGGGTGCCTTCGGCTTCCTCCGGCTCGGGCCGCGGGAACCCGAAGATCTCGACGCAGCGCAGGCCCGCCTCCTCGCTTCCCTGGATCACGGCCTTTCCCTGAGCCGCCGCCTCGGCCGGGCTGATCTGGCGGGCGCCCATCGCCATCAGGGTTTCCACATCGGTGGAGATCACCAGGTCGGGCTGCCCGACGGCGCCCTGGTAGGTCTGCAGGGTTCCGTCCTCTACCTTGAGCTGGAAGGTGTCGTCGTCGATGCGGAACTCGTAGATTTCCCGCACGCCGGCGGCCGCCTGGGCATTGAAGGTCGAGCGCATGGCGAGAACCCCCCAGCCGGGCCGGAGAACGTCCTCGGCAGCCGGCGAGTCCATGGTCTCCATCCCCCACCGGGCCAGCTCCAGTAGCGCCGGCTCGAGCTTGATCCCACGGTCGGTCAGCTCGTAGACCACGGCTCCCGAGGGCGGGGGCATCTGTCGTTTGCGGACCAGCCCGGCCGCCTCCAGGTCCTGCAGCCGCTTGGCAAGCAGGTTGGTCCCGATGCCGGGCAGGCCGTCGAGCAGGTCCTTGTACCGGCGGGGGCCCAGCATGAGCTCACGGATCAGAAGCAGGGTCCAGCGTTCTCCTACGAGGTCCAGGGCGCGGGCAAGGCTTTCGAACTGTCCGTACGTTCGTTTCCCCATGACCGAGCCCAGTTTAGACCCCACCCGCACCACCTTCGGCCGGGCTCCGGTCAGCTGCGGGCCACCGGGAAGCTCTCCTTCATTGCCTCGGAAAGGAAGGGGATGAGCGCGTCTTTCACTGCCTCCGGGTTGTCGACGAAGGGCCAGTGACCGCTCTTTTCGAGCACCACGACCCGTGC
Source organism: Actinomycetota bacterium (assembly GCA_035759705.1). Classification (NCBI taxonomy): domain Bacteria; kingdom Bacillati; phylum Actinomycetota; species Actinomycetota bacterium. Next base: position 32,494 of record DASTUJ010000098.1, read on the forward strand.
GTTGGGGAAGGTGACCTTCTGGCCCTCGGCGAACTGGTACCCGAGGTAGGGGTCCTTCTTCCCCCAGATCACCAGCACCGGACGCTCGATCTTGCCGAGAACCGCCCGCAGCTGCTGCGACGGCGTGTTCACGTCCCGGGTAGCGCGATAGAGCTTCAGCACCGCCCGCTTGGTGCCGCGGTCGAAGTCTTCGTACATGCGGTCGAGGAACGGCCGGGGGAGGCCGCCGGAGTTCCCGTGGCGGAGCAGGAGACGGAATGCGGGCGCAGTCGACATGGCGGTGAACAGCTCCCCCACCACCGGCGTCTGCCAGATCTTCGCCAGGTAGTGCCAGCGGTAGCCGAGCAGCACGCCGGTGTCGATCAGCGTGGCGCTGGCGTACGCCTCGGGGTTGGCGGCCGCCCAGGCAAGCGCCCACGGTCCACCGAAGTCGTGGGCCACCAGGTGCGCCCGGTCGATGCCAAGCTGGTCCAGCATCTTGCCCAGGTGGGCGGCGTAACCCTCGACCGTGTAGTCGAAGCCGGCCGGTTTGCCGGCCTTGCCGAACCCGGGCATGTCCATGGCGACGGCGCGGCCGAGCTTGCCCGCCTCGGCGACCAGTCTGGTGTAGTCCTCGGAAGAGCCGGGGTTCCCGTGGACGAACACCACGGCCTCCCGCGCCCCGTCGGGACCGGACTCGATGACCGGCGACTCGATACCGGCAACCTCAATCGTCCTCCGCCTAAGGCCCGGCTCGTCCGGCGGGCTCATGACCCGGCTCGCCTGGATCCGGTTGCGTGCGGTCAGCTCCTTGTCGGACCGGGAGCGCAGGTTGACGAGCGCCGCGCGGCCCATCGTCACGGGCGACACCAGCTTGCTCACGGGGATGACCCGGCCCCCGAAGTCGTGGATGACGTTCGCCAGCTTGGCGTCCTTGGCGCCGGCCGAGAACAGCAGCTTCTCGGCCGGGTTGTAACGGCGGTTGAGGCTGTACTCGTTGACCATCAGGTAGTGCGCCAGGAGCTCCCTCCGAACCCTCCGGCGGTAGGCGGTCACGGCATCCTTCAGCTCCTCGCGGCTGCCCAGGTGCCCGGCGGTGCACTCCACCAGCCACTCGGCCTCCTGGAACGCCCACCCGCACCCGACACCGAACAGCGGGTCGGAGGCGACCATGGCGTCGCCGGTAAATGCGAGGCCTTCGGGGGGCGAGTTCCGCCAGAAGTTCGGCAGGTCGACCGCTCCGATGACCTTGGAGACCTGCTTGGCGTTGCTGAGGTCCGGCCCGTCGGGGAGGCGCTCGAACGTGCGCCGGATGTTGCCGGCCAGGTCCTTGCGGAACCAGTCAAGCTTCTCCTTGCGGCCGAACATGCAGGCCAGGATGCTAATGCCGTCCTCGTTCGGGAAGACGTAGGCGACGTCGGGGTCGAGGAACCAGGTCCGGGCGGCGTTCCGCGGGTTGGGGATGCCTTCGTAGTAGGCGAAGTATCCGGAACGCTTGTTGGGAAGCTTCTTGGCCCCCACGCCGGCGAGCTCGGCGAGCCTCGAGTGACGCCCGTCGGCCGCCACCACCAGCGCGGCAGAGATCGACGAGACGTTTCCGTCGGGGTCGCGGACCTCGACGCCGATTACCCGGGAGCCGTCCCGGACCAGCCCGGTGGCGGTCCGGCCGGGCAGGTAGGTCACGCCCGGCGTCTCTGCGGCAGTCGCACGCAGGATCGGGTCGAGAGCCTCCCGGCGGAGGCTGTAGCCGTATGCTGCGTCGCCCTCGGGCCGGCGGATCCAGCCCCATCGGTTCCACATCTCCAGCGAGTTGCGGACGGCGCCGGCCTCCTCCAGCTTCTCGGCGACGCCCAGGCGCTGAATGGTCGGGGTGGCGGAGGGCTGGAT
>DASTUJ010000099.1 GCA_035759705.1 Actinomycetota bacterium
CCCGGCGCGGATCCGGCGGCCGCTCGTTGTAGCCCTCTCGAGCGTGCTCGTGATGGCGCTCCTGCACAGGATCGTGCCCACGATACTGTTGGAGCTGGGCCTCGATCCAACGTGGCTCTACAGCCGGGTGACCCTCGGCCTCACGTGGGTCGGCGCGATCGTCGTCTTCGTAGTCGCGGCGGCGACGACCATCGTGTGGTCGGAACGGCGGCGGTTCGCCCGGACGAAAGAGCCGACGACCGGCGTCCCCGACACGCGGAAGCTCACGAAGACCCTGCTGCTGCTCGCGATCTTCGTCGTCCTGCTCGCCCTGCCGCAGCTCGTCGGCTCCGTCATCTCGGAGGTCCTCGGGGCGGCGGCGATCTTCGTCCTCCTCGGTCTCGGGCTGAACATCGTCGTCGGCTACGCCGGGCTGCTGGATCTCGGGTACGTCGCATTCTTCGCGGTCGGCGCGTACTTCATGGCGCTCCTCACCGGCGCAGACATCATCGCGGTCCTCGGCACAGCCGAGCCCGCGTTCTCCCTGAACCTGAGCTTCTATGCGGCGATCCCGATCGTCGTCGTGATCGCGGCGTTCGTCGGCCTGTTGATCGGAGCGCCGGTGCTCCGACTGCGGGGCGACTACCTGGCGATCGTCACGCTCGGCTTCGGGGAGATCGTACGGATCGTGGCCAACAACCTCGACACCGTCACCGGCGCCGCACTTGGAATCAGCCGCATCCCCCACCCCAGGATCCCGATCATCGGGTACGAGTTCGGCTTGAACCCCATCCCGTACTACTACCTGCTCCTCCTGCTGCTGGTGCTCGGCATATTCGTCATCACGAGCCTGGACCACTCCCGCATCGGACGCGCCTGGATCGCCATCCGGGAGGACGAGGTGGCGGCCGAGGCGATGGGGGTTCCGACGCTGCGTATGAAGCTGCTGGCCTTCGCCATCGGAGCGACCACCGCCGGAGTTGCCGGGGTGGTCTTTGCCTCCAAGTCGAACTACGTCTCCCCCGCCTCGTTCGACGTCTTCGCTTCGTTCCTCGTCCTGTGCGCAGTGGTCCTCGGCGGGATGGGCAGCATCAAGGGTGCCCTCGCCGGAGCTTTCGTGATCGTGGGTATCCCCTCGTTCCTGCAGCTGCGGTTCCCGGCGCTGGACGAGTACCGCTACTTCATGTTCGGCATCATCCTGGTAGTGATGATGATCTTCCGGCCCCAGGGCCTGATCCCGTCCAAGCGCAGGGAGGCCGAGCTGCTGCTCGAAGGCGACCCGGACATACCGGTTGAGCCGGAAAGCGCCGCCACCGATGTCTGACGTCCTGCTCGCCGCGAACAAGGTGACGAAGGTCTTCGGCGGGCTGACCGCGGTACGGGAGGTGGATCTCTCCATCGCTGCCGGCGAGATCCGGGGGCTGATCGGCCCCAACGGCGCCGGCAAGACCACCTTCTTCAACTGCATCACCGGCGTCTACCGGCCCGACGGCGGCGAGGTCCTTATGGAGGGCGCCAAGATCAACGGCATGGCCCCCCACCGGATCACCAAGTCCGGAATCGCCCGCACATTCCAGCAGATCCGGCTGTTCGGCGAGATGACCGCGCTCGAGAACGTGGAGGTCGGTCTCGACGCCCGCCACAAGGCCGGGGCGCTCAGCGCGATCTTCAATCTGCCGGTCCACCGTCGGGAGAACGAACATTCCTCAACCGAGGGGATGGAGCTCCTGCGCTTCGTGGGGATCGCCAAATACGCCAACGAACACTCCCGAAACCTGTCTTACGGCGACCAGCGGCGGCTCGAGATCGCCCGGGCCCTCGGGACCAAGCCGAAGCTGCTGCTGCTCGACGAGCCGGCCGCCGGGATGAACCCCAAGGAGAAGGAGGGCTTGATGGGCCTCATCCGGAAGATCCGGGACTCCGGGGTGACGATCCTGCTGATCGAGCACGACATGAAGGTGGTCATGGGCGTCTGCGAGCGGGTTGCGGTGCTCGACCACGGCGAGAAGATCGCCGAGGGCCCGCCGGAGCAGCTGCAGAAGGACCCCCGAGTGATCGAGGCGTATCTGGGAAGGGGGGCCGCCGAAGATGCTGCTGGAGCTTGAGGACGTAAGGGTCCGCTACGGCAACATCGAGGCCGTCAAGGGCATCACCATGCACGTCGAGGAGGGGCAGATCGTCGCCCTCATAGGCGGCAACGGGGCCGGCAAGACGACCACGCTGAAGACCATCTCGGGCATCCAGGCGACCTCCTCCGGCAAGATCAGCTTCGCCGGGGAGGTGATAAGCGCCCTGCCGTCGCACGAGGTGGTGACCCGCGGCCTCTCGCTCACCCCGGAGGGCCGCCGCATCTTCCCCCGGATGAACGTGCGCGAGAACCTGGAGATGGGGGCCTTCCAACGCACCGACGCCCCGGCGATCAAGGAAGACATGGAGCGCATCTTCACCCTGTTCCCCGTTCTCAGGGAGCGCGCCAAGCAGGCCGGTGGAACCCTGTCCGGCGGCGAGCAGCAGATGCTTGCGATCGGGCGTTCGATGATGAGCCGCCCCAAACTTCTGATGCTCGACGAGCCGTCGATGGGCCTGGCACCCCTGGTGGTGGAGAAGATCTTCCAGGCGATCGAGGAGATCAACAAGGAGGGCACCACCATCCTGCTGGTGGAACAGAACGCCCAGATCGCCCTGACCCTGGCCTCCTGGGGGTACGTCCTTGAGTCGGGCGAGCTCGTCTTGAGCGACGAGGCGGGGGCCCTGCTGCGCAACGACCGGGTCCGTAAGGCCTACCTCGGCGAGGACTAGGGGCGATGACGACGATCGCCTCGAGCCCGTTGCAGAGCCACTCGCCCCTCGCGGAATGGGCTCGCTAGGCGTAGACTGAGGGGGACCCTGGACCCGGTCCAAGAGATTTGGGTTTGCGCTCCCCGCACGTATGCGGCGGCGGGCTCTCGACAGGGGACAGGATGGCTCGCTCCGAACACGACCAGGCGGCCTTGGTGCTGCCCGCGCGTCACCTGAAATGTTTGCCCGTACCGCTTCGAATATCGGTTCTGGGTTCCTTCGCAGTATCCGACGGCAACAAAGACCTAACTCTCTCCGAGGGTTCGCAGCGTCTCCTTGCGTTCCTGGCCATCAACCCCCGGCCCCTCTCACGGGTCCTTGTTGCCGGGACTCTGTGGCCGGTGTCCACCGAGGCGCACGCTTACTCCAGCCTGCGGTCGGCGCTGGCCCGGCTCGAGGACGCCCGCTCGGGCATCCTCGTCACTCCCGCAACGCTCTGCATAGCCGACGGCGTAAGCGTGGACCTGCGGGGTGCGCGGGCGCTCGCCCACCGTCTGCTGGTGCCCGGGGCGAAGGTCTCCGCCCTTAACTCAATTGAGGGAGACCTTGCGTCTCTGTCCGAAGATCTCCTGCCCGGCTGGTACGAAGACTGGGCAACCGCCGAATACGAGGAGTGGCGCCAGCTACGGCTCCACGCGTTGGAGGCAATGGCCCGGATCCTGACCGCCGCCGGCGCGTACGGAGTTGCGGCGCTGGCTGCTCTTTCGGCCGTCAGGGCCGACCCCCTCCGGGAGAGCCCCCGGGTGGCCCTGATAAAGGTCCATCTGGCGGAAGGCAACCAGTCGGAGGCGACGAGGGAGTTCCGAAGGTACCGTGTTCTGCTGGCAGCGGAGCTCCACGTCGAACCCACGACTCTGCTGCGCGACCTGGTCACCAACCCCGTCACGCAGGCGTCACGTTCTCCGGTGCAGAGTGGGCGTCGAACGTCGAACACGGCGCTCAATGGCTCTCGGCAAGGAGAAATTCATGTTAAACCGCCCGCAGAACCGGCTCCGAATGGGGTTGCTGACGAGCGCTCTCGTTTCGATGCTCATTCTTCTAGGCCTAGCGTCCCCGGCGTACGCTGCCATTAACTGCGTCGTCGGCCCGGGGGTCACGCAGACCGAAACCACCGTGACCGGCTCCGGCGGGAACGACACCATCGACTGCGGTGGCGCAGAGCCCGGCAAAACCATCAACGGCCTGGGCGGCGACGACACGGTGACCGGCACCAAGTTTGTCGACACCATCAACGGCGGCGATGGGAACGACACTCTCACCGGAGCAATCGGCGACGACCTCATCACCGGTGGTCTGGGGAACGACACCGCAACCGGCAGCGCGGGCAACGACACGCTGTACGGCGGGGCCGGCAACGACACCCTGACCGGTAGCGAAGGCAACGACACTCTGAACGGCGAGGCCAACGACGACACCCTCACCGGCGGAGTCGGCAACGACACCATCAACGGCGGCATCGGACTGGACATCCTGAAGGGCGGAGCAGGGAACGACAACCTCACCGGGCCCCCTCTGGACGGTAGCTCGGACGACCTCAACGGCGGAGCAGACGCCGACGTGTGCGCACGTTCGCCGTTGCTCGAACTGTTCAACCGGGACAGCCTCACCAACTGCAACCCGTAATCAGGCTGCAAACAAAGTGCCCGGCTACGGCCGGGCACTTTCGCGTCCAGGAACGTCGAACTCGTCCGGGTGAGCCCTGAGGTATACAAGCCTGGCGGCGGCGAACTCCTCGGCCGAGTCGGTGTACATGAGGTCCAACTCCTCGAACACCGGCGGTTCATAGGTGGCGCTGAAGGCGGCCAGTGTGCCTTCGAGCCTGGCCGCGTCGTGCCTGGCCCGCACGACATCGTAGAGATGCCAGGCATCCTGCGCGATCACGGCCGCTGCGTCCATCCCGAGGTGGACGAAGGCGTCCGGCGCCATCGAGGCTATCTCGGGGGCGGTGAACAGTAGCTGGTTGAACCCGCCGCTCAACACCTCGCGGTCTACTACATAAGCCACGAAGTGCGCCTGCAGGCTCAACGGCAACGAACGCAACGCCGAGGGATCGGTTTCCCGGAGCCGTAGCACGTACTGGAAAAGGCGGTCCTCCAGGTCCCCGTCGCCTGCCGATCGGATCAAGTCGCTCAACTCCGGCACGCCCTCATTCTGGTACAGCGTAACGCCGGCTCAATGATGTAACGGCCGGCCCCTGCGCCGCACTAAGGAACATGGTTCCCGAGGTCTCTTTGACCGGGCTGGTCCTGGTGGCTGCAGTTGCCTTCCTTGCACCCTTCATCCTCGGACTTGCGCCGAAGGTGCGACTGCCGGCCGTGGTCCTGGAGATACTCGCCGGCATTGCCATCGGGCCTTCCGGCCTGGGATGGGTCGAGCCCGACGTGGCCATCGAGGTGCTGGCCGTCCTGGGTCTGGCGATGCTGCTCTTCCTGGCCGGCATGGAGGTCGAGCCGGAGCGTTTCCGGGGCCGGGTCCTCGGGCAGTCGCTCGGCGGTTTCGCCGTGTCGATCATCGCCGGCACGGCTATCGGGTTCGGCTTGAGGGGCGCCGGTCTTGTGGGCAATCCGCTCCTGTTTGCCATCGCTCTTTCGGCGACCTCGCTGGGCCTGATCATTCCCGTTCTGAAGGACGCCGGCCAGACCGGCACACCCCTCGGGCAGCTGACCATCACCGCCTCGTCCATTGCCGACTTCGCCGCCGTCATCCTGCTTTCGCTGTTGTTCTCCCGCGAGGGCTCCGGCCCGGGCGCCACCCTGCTGCTCCTCGGGGCTTTTGCGGTACTGGCGGCAGCCATCGGCTTCGGGATCGCCGAGGCCGGCCGCTCCAGCCGGGTGTCGGAGGCGCTGCTCCGGCTCCAGGACACCACAGCCGAGATCAGGGTGAGGGGTGCAGTCCTGCTGCTGGTGGGCTTCGCCGCCCTGGCGGAACACCTGGGCCTCGAAGTGATTCTGGCGGCGTTCATCGCCGGGGCGGTGCTGAAGCTCGTCGACAAGGACGTGATGCTGACCCACCCGCATTTTCGCTTAAAGCTGGAGTCGATCGGCTACGGTTTCCTGATCCCGGTGTTCTTCATCTCCAGCGGGCTGCGCTTCGACGCCGGCGCCCTGTTCGAAAGCGCCTCCTCGCTGATCCGGGTCCCCGTCTTCCTGGCAGCCCTGCTGATTGTGAGGGGGTTGCCTGCACTGAGCTACAGGAAGACCATCGGTAGCAGGGGAACCGCCGCCGCGGCACTCCTGCAGGCGACGTCGCTGCCGTTCATCGTTGCGGCCACCCAGATCGGGGTCGAACTGGGGGCGATAAGCGAGCAGAATTCCGCCGCCCTGATCGGCGCAGGCCTGCTATCGGTGATTGTCTTCCCGATCACCGCCCTCGGCCTCTTGAAGGGGATGGCAACCTCACCTGAAAGCCAGGCGGAGCCTGCAGCCTAGAGGCCCGCTACGAGTTTGGCTGCGATAGGGGCCGCCACCTGACCCCCCACTCCCCCGCCTTCGACCAGGACGGCAAAGGCGTACTCGCCCGAGTAGCCCACGAACCAGGCGTGGGTTTTCGGGGGCCTGTCGTTTCCGAACTCCGCCGTGCCGGTCTTGCCGGACACCGGCTTGCCCGGGACCTTCGCCCCGGTGCCCGTGCCCTCGTTCACCACGGCGGTCATGAACTCCCTCAAGCTCTCGCCCACCGCCGCGTCCATCGGCAGCTTGTCCGGCGGAGCGGCGCCGGCCGTGAGGGTCGGCGGACGCCATCCTCCCCCGGCTGCGGCCCCGGCCACCGTCGCCATGTGCAGCGGGCTGGCCAGCACCCTGCCCTGCCCGATGGTCGCAGCCGCCTTCTCCGTGGAGTCTTTGGGCTCGGGGTAGCTGCCTCCGGCGGCGTTCAGCGGGAAGTCGTACTCCTTGTTGAAACCGAAAGTCTCAGCCCCCTGGGTGAGCCGGGCCTGCTCAACCGGCCGGGTCAACTCGATGAACCCCGTGTTGCACGAGTGAATGAAAACCTGCCGGAAGTCGGTCTCCCCCAGCGCCTCGCCCTCGAAGTTGCGGAACGACCTGCCGCCCACGTTCACCGTTGCCGGGCAGCCGACCCTCTGGGCGGGTGCGATCCCGGAGCCAAGCAGGGTCCCGGCCGAGACGATCTTGAACGAGGACCCCGGCGGGTAACGGCCGCCGAAAGCCCGGTTGAACTCCCCGATCGGACGGCTGACCGCAGCCCGCACCTCCGAGGTGGCGATCTCTACGACCACGATCGCTGCCGGCTCCGCCACTCCGACCAGCGCCGCCTCGGCGGCGTTCTGCACCGGCACGGACAGAGTGGTCTCCACGTCGGCTGCCGGCTTGCCGTCACTGGTCATCAGGACCTTGTTGTTCGACCCGTCGGCGGTAGAGATGCGAAGCTCCAGGGCAGGTTCGCCGGCGAGCTCCTTCTCGAAGGAGGCCTCGAGGCCGCTCCTGCCGACCTGATCCCCTGCCCGGTACGGGTCGCCGAGGTTCTCCAGGCCCTCCGCCGTGACCTCGCCGACGGTCCCGAGGATGTGCTTGGCGAAGTCGGGCGTCGGGGGCAGCCGCTTCTGCTGGTTCTGGAACACCAGCCCGGGGACCGGGTAGAGGATCGGCTTTTTCGCCTCGTACTCCTCGGCGGGGATCTCCTTCACCGGTAGGAACCAGTCCCCCCGCAGCCCCGGCTGGCTGAGGTCGGCGTTGATCTTCGCCGGGTCGGCCTGCAGCTGGTCGACCAGCACCTGCGTCATCGCCGCCCGGTCCTTGATACGCCGCGGCTCGATGCCCACGACGACGACCCGCCGCTCTTCGGTGATCGCCTTGCCGTCGAACCCCAGGAGCTGGCCCCTCTGCGGCCAGGTGCGCCTTCGCTCAAAACCTGAGTTGACCGTGAAGTTCGGGTGAACCGACTCCGGGGACCACACGACCAGCCACTTGCCTTCTTTGCGTTCGAGGTCGAGGGCGGTGTCGTAGGTGAAGTCCCCCAGACCTTCGAGCTTCCAGGTGGCCCGGAAGGGAGCTACTGCGGAGTCGCCCTCGGAGGTCACCTCACCCATCTCGAACGAGTAGTCCGTGGCGTCCATGTCTTCCTTAAGGGGCTCGTACACCTCGGCGAACCTGGCCGGAGCGCTGAGAGCAAGCGCCTCCATGGCTTTGTAGTCCTCCTCCTCCCAGGCCTTCAGGTAGGCCGCGGCGGCCGCGTCGGGCTTCTCACGGTTGGAGACGTAGTAGAAGTAGCCGGTCGCCGCGCCGGCGAGGACGAGAAGAACGACCAGCACGGCGATCTTCCGGGAGGTGGTCACCCCCCTATCGTACTTAGAGTCTCGGTTGTTGCTAAGGGCTTTGACCCAAGGGCGCCCAGTCGGAGGCGATCAACTACCGATGTCGAAAGACCTTGTCCCGTAGACCAGGTCCGGGGACCAGGGTCCGCAGCCGATGTGGTTGCACGCCCGGTGCCGGTGCACAAAACTCTGGCCCGCCCCGAGGCCCTGCCGGACCAGGGAGGTCTGGTTCCCCGGGATGATGATGGTGCTGACGGCCTCGGGCGTTGCGACCGGCGCGTACTGAACCTCGAAGCGGGTCTCGACGTCGCTCGCATCGTCCCAGGTGAGCTCGTAGGAAGTCTTGGTCCTCTCCCCCTTCTCCAACAGGACGCGGGGCAGCCTCGTCACGGTGACGGTCGCGCTGGTTGCGGTGATCTCGTCCACCCTGATGAGAAAGCCATCGATGTCGTAGTTGTGGTTCGGCACGAAGGGCGTAGTCAGCTCCCAGCGTTTGAAGACGTCGCCCTCCAGCCACCGTGCCCCTGCGCCGCCGTCGGCGCCCATCAGCACCGCCCGCCTCTTTTTGCCTTCGGGGTCCGGGTCGTCAAAGTTTTCGTGAATGATCACCACGCCGTTCTCCGCTCCGAACGGCATGCCTGCGTCGTAACCCTCCCGCGTCCGGAACTCGATGATGTAGGAGTGGAAGGCGTCCGGCTCGATGGTCGCCATGATGGGACCCGACCCGACCGGGTTGGTCGCCGACCTCAGGGTGAAGGTGGTGGTTCCCTGTATCGGCACTACCCGCTTACGCGTTCCAGGGACAAAACCAGCCCGGTCCTTGTTCCAGACGTTCGAGTGTTGCGGGACCGGCCCGAAGTCGGCGCTTGGCTGGGTCGCCAGCTGGGCCCCGCTCTGCAGGTCCCAGGCGTTGTCGTACTCGCTCTGGAAGGGAGAGTGGACGCCCCTGAACGCGTGCCCCAACTCGTGGAACGGGATCCACGCTTGCTCCCAGTGGGAGTACGGGACCCAGGTCGTCCTGCGTCCCCCCATCGACCCGCCGAACGAGTAGCTAACCAGCTGGAAGTTGAAGAAGAGGTTGACGATCCCGAAATCGTCCAGGTCCACGTCCTGAGCGGCCAGGGCGGTGCAGTCCGTGAAGAGCTTCTTGAGGTCCATCTTGGTGGGGTCGTCGACCGAGAGGTAGTCCTCCACGTCTCCGGGCAGGACGTACCACGGCCCAGACTCCGGCACGACCTTCGAGCCGTTCAATGTGATCGTGCCGTAGGAAAGCTCGTCCCAAAAGTCGGCTGCCAGCGAGTCGGCCCCCATTAGCCCTTCAAAATAGCCCTGGTCCCGCTGGTTGCCGGTCTCATCGGCAAAGCGGCAGAGGGCGGTAAGAAGGGGGACGTTTCTGCCGGGACGGTCCGTCAGACCGAAGCCTTTGCCCAGCGAGGCGTCGCCGCCGACCGAGATGTTACCGGCGGTGAGCACCGGGATCCCGCCCGGGACCCGCGGCTGCTCCAACCTTCCGGAGATCGTGACCCTGCGCCTGTCGAGCTCATCGAGGTCGTCGAACCGGGTCGGGCGGATCGTCGTGTTGCGGACGGTTTCCAGACGGAGTATGTCGGAGCCGGCAATCGGGCTGTCGAGCGACAGGTAGACCTCTTCGCCCTTCTCAGGATTCCGCGGGTCGGCGTTGGTCCAGTGGACGTGGCTGACGACCCCCTCCACGCGGACGAAGGTGGCTCCGAAGGCGGAGGGCACCACCACTACGCTGCCGACCAGCAGGGCGGTGAGCATCAACAGGGTCAAACGGGCCCGGAATCTTTTGGTTTTCGGCGTCACGACTCCTCCTCAACTGTGTCATGGCCGAGATCTACTGTCCGTCCGGATGAGAAAGGCCCGGCCGTTAAACGAGTCGAGGCTCCGAGAACACTCCTCGGAGCCTCGACAAAAAACTGAACCGCCTGCCTACTCCAGGATGCCAGTCATGTACAGCAGGAACAGCACCAGGACCACTGCGCTGAGCAATACGCCGATCAAGGCCCGTCCGACCGGCTTGCCGCGGCCGTCCATGAGTCCGACCACCAGCCCGCCGGCGCCGAGGGCAGCCATCACAATCCAGATCCAGCCGTTGGCGTCGTCATCTCCGCTGATGACCATGCCGATGAGCATTGCGACAATTGCCCCGACTCCCAACCCGAGCGACAGGTTGGCCTTCGAGGGTGCTGCGCTACTGCCTGTTGCGTCTACCATTCCACCCCCCTACTTGGATGATGGCGCGAACGGTAGACCTTTTTAATTCGAACGACAAGTATTAGAAGACAAATTCTTCTACTAGACGGTTTCGTAGACCTCGGATGCGGCATGCAAGGCGTCGCCCGGCTTGACGTCGGCCCCCTGGTCGAGCAGGAGCGACTCCAAAGCGGCGAGTATGAGCATCACGTTCCGCTTGGTCGACGAGTGTCCCATCAGGCCGATCCGCCAGGCCTTGCCCTTGAACGGGCCGAGGCCGGCGCCGATCTCGATGCCGTAGTCGTTCAACAAGGCCTTGCGGACGACCAGGTCGTTGACACCGTCCGGAACCCGGACCGCATTCAAGGTGGTCAGCGACTGTTCGGGGATGTAGGCGAAGCCCATCGCCTCCAGGCCGGCCCGCAGGGCGTCGTGGTTCAGCTTGTGCCGGGCGATCCTGACCTCGAGGCCCTCCTCCAGCACGATGCGCAGGGCTTCGTGGAGGGCGTAGGTCATGTTGATCGGGGCGGTGTGGTGGTACACCCGTTCCTCACCCCAATAGGCGCGCAGCATGCTGATGTCCAGGTACCAGCTCTGCACCTTGGTCTTGCGGGCGTCCATCGCAGCCAGCGCAGCCGGCGAGAAGGAAACCGGCGCCAGGCCGGGAGGGCAGGACAGGCATTTCTGGGTGCCGCTGTAGATCGCGTCGATGTTCCACTCGTCCACCAGCAACTCGACCCCGCCCATGGAGGTAACCGCGTCGACCAGCAGCAGTGCGCCGGCGTCGTGGACCAGCTTGGAGATCTCGACCAGCGGCTGGTGGACGCCGGTGGAGGTCTCGGCGTGGACTATGCCCAGCACCTTGGTGTTCGGGTGTTCGGCCAGGGCCGCCTCGACGGCCGAGGGTTCGATGATCTTGCCCCAGTCCTGTTCGATGGAGTGGACGGTGGCGCCGGCACGCTCGGCAACGTCCCGCATGCGGGTGCCGAACACGCCGTTGACGCAGACGATCATCTCGTCACCCGGCTCGATAAGGTTCACGACGCACATCTCCATGCCGGCCGAGCCGGTCCCGGAGGTGGCCATGGTCATCTCGTTGGTGGTGGAGAAGACCTCACGGATCATCGAACGGGTCTCGTCCATGATCTTCAGGTACTGCGGGTCGAGGTGGCCGATCGTCGGAGCCGCCAGTGCGCTCAGCACCCGGGGCGGAACGTCGGACGGACCGGGGCCCAGCAGCACACGCTGGGGCGGCGTGACAGGGGGAATGTCAAAACTCATTTCAAACTCCAGACTTGAATTTTTCGGGGTGGTGCTAGACCTTCTGGCCCATCACCTCGGCCATGACCGATCCGAGCTCGGCCGGGCTCGTGGCTACGGCCATTCCCGCCTGCCGCATGATCTCGGTCTTCTCGGCGGCGGTGTCGCCGAACGCCGACACAATGGCGCCGGCGTGGCCCATGCGCCGCCCTGCGGGGGCGGTCAGGCCGGCTACGAAACCGACAACCGGCTTCGTCATGTGGTCCCGGACGTAGGCTGCCGCCTCGGCCTCCTGCGGCCCGCCGATCTCACCGATCAGCATCACTGCATCCGTCTCGGGGTCCTTTTCGAACAGCTTCAGCATGTCGACGAACGAGCTCCCGTTGATCGGGTCCCCGCCGATGCCGGCACTGGTGGAGACGCCCAGGCCGAACTTGGCCATCTGGGCGGCAGCCTCGTAGCCGAGCGTCCCGGAGCGGGCGACGATTCCGATGCGGCCCTGGGTGTAGATGTGCGGCGGCATGATGCCGAGCATCGCCTTGCCCACGCTGATCACGCCGGCGCAGTTCGGGCCGACGACGGTCATGCGGTACTCCGGCGGGTACCTGAGCAGATAGCGCTTGACCCTCATCATGTCCTGGGTGGGAACGCCCTCGGCAATGACCACGGCCAGCTCCAACCCGGCGTCGGCAGCCTCCATGACCGCGTCGGCGGCAAACGGTGCCGGGACGAAGATCTGGGTTGCGGTGGCGCCGGTGGCCTTGACGGCCTCCTTGACGGTGTTGAAGACCGGCAGCCCGAGGTGGGTCTGGCCCCCCTTGCCCGGCGTGACACCGCCGACGATGTTCGTGCCGTACTCGATGGCCTCCTTCGCGTGAAAGGTGCCCTTGTCGCCGGTGAAGCCCTGGAAGATGACCTTGGTGGTCTCGTCGATGAGGATGCTCATACCGCGGCCCCTTCCTGTGCCGACCTCAGCGCTGCGACTGCGGCCTCGGCCGCGTCGGAAAGCTCCTCGGCGCTGGTGATCTCCAGGCCGGAGTCGGCCAGGATCCTGCGCCCCTGTTCTACATTGGTGCCCGCCAGGCGGACGACCAGCGGAACCTTGAGGTTCACCTCGCCGATGGCCTGGACGATGCCCTGGGCCACCCAGTCGCAGTGGTTGATGCCGGCGAAGATGTTGACGAGAATCACCTTGACCTGCGGGTCGCTCATCACGAGTCGGAAGGCGTTGGCCACCCGCTCCGGCGAAGCGCCGCCGCCGATGTCCAGGAAGTTGGCCGGCTCGCCGCCGGCGTGCTTGATGAGGTCCATGGTGGCCATGGCCAGCCCGGCGCCGTTGACGATGCAGCCGATCTCCCCGTCCAGGCCGATGTAGCTGAGGCCGTGCTCGGCGGCCTCGACCTCACGGGGGTCCTCCTGGGTGTAGTCGCGCAGCTCGTTGACCTGGGGCCGGCGGAACAGGGCGTTGTCGTCGAAAGACATCTTGGCGTCGAGCGCCAGCACCTGCCCGTCCACGGTGAGGATCAACGGGTTTATCTCGACCATGCTGGCGTCCAGGTCGCGAAACGCGCGGTAGGCGCCGCTGATGGCGGCCACGGCGCTCCGGATTTCCTTGCCTTTGAAGCCGAGGCCGAAAGCCATCTCCCGGGCCTGGAACGACTGGATGCCCACGGCCGGCTCGACGACCTCTTTGACGATGGCCTCGGGCTTGGTGGCAACGATCTGCTCGATGTCCATTCCGCCCTCGGCCGACGCAATGATCGTCACCCGCTCCAGGGCCCGGTCCAGGACCAGTCCCAGGTAGATCTCACGGGCGATCGGCACGGCCTTCTCGATCAGGACCCGGTGGCACACCTTGCCTGAGGGACCGGTCTGGGTGGTGACCAGGACGTTGCCGAGAAGCTCGTGAGCCGCCGCCTGCACGTCGTCCAGGGTCTTGCAGATCTTGATGCCGCCGGCCTTGCCCCGGGCGCCGGAGTGGATCTGGGCCTTCACGGCCCACGGTCCCCCGCCGATCTCCTCGGCGAACTGCACTGCCTGGTCTGCCGTGTAGGCGACCATGCCGGCCGGCACGGGGACGCCGAAACCGGCCAGGAGGTCTTTCGCCTGGTGCTCGTGGATGTCCATTAGCCCGCAACCCCCGCCAGGGATGCCTTCAGCTTGATCTCGTCGTCCAGACGGACCACGTTCTCAGCCATGCGGGCCGAGGCGGCGTCGATCATCTTGCCGTCCAGGACCGCAGCGCCCTTGCCTGCCGCCGCAGCCTCGTCGAGGGCAACCAGCATCCGGCGGGCCTTGTCGGCCTCCCTCTCGGACGGGGTGAAGACCTCGTTGGCGCCCTCGACCTGCGAGGGGTGGATCGCCCACTTACCCTCGAAGCCCAGGGCGGCAACCCGCTTGCCGGCGTCCAGGAACCCGTCGGGGTCGCTGATGTCGCCGAACGGGCCGTCGATCGGCCGAAGGCCGTAGGCACGGCATGCCGTGACCATGGCGGACAGGTGGTAGTGCCACTGGTCGCCCGGGTAGTCCGGGTTCAGGCCGCCGATGTTCACGGTGCGGGCCCGGAGGGACGCAGCCAGGTCGGCGGGGCCGAAGTGCATGGCCTCCAGGCGGCGGCTGGAGGTGGCGATGGAGTTCACGTTGGCGAGGCCGAGGGCCGTCTCAATGAGTGCCTCGATGCCGATGTGGTGGGTCATCTTGAAGCCCTGCTCGATCTGGCTGAGCATCGCGTCCACCATGTAGATGTCGGCCGCCACGCCAACCTTGGGGACGAGCAGCACGTCGACGTTGTTGCCCGCCTGCTCGACGAGGTCTACGACGTCCCGGTACATGTAGTGGGTGTCGAGTCCGTTGATGCGGACCGACATCGTCTTGCCGTGGCCGCGCCAGTCCATCGTGTTAAGTGCCTCGATGGTGTTCTTGCGGGCCTGCTCTTTGTCGTCGGGGACGACCGCGTCCTCGAGGTCGATGCAGACGTAGTCGGCGGCACTTTCGATGGCTTTGGCGAAGAACTTCATTTGAGAACCGGGGACCATCAGCATGCTCCGCTGAAGACGCGTCCGCACTGGCTCGTATCTAGTGTGGCTCATGGCTAAGAATCGCTTTCTATCGGGGACCGTGTCCGGGCAGCTTAGAAATAGCCGCTAGGCAGGACAGAGAGCAAATCCTATCGCAATCGAGCCTCACTGAGGAGGTTGGTGCCTCGAAACGCCGTTCGAATCAGGCCTTTATGTAGATGGGAAGCGGCCGATCCATCTTGGAAACGGTGAACTCGGCGGAGCCTTCGAAGGTCTCCCCGTCCCTGGCCAGGCGCATCGGGGACCCGTCGATCGAACGCACCTTCAGCTGCTTGACGAGCGTGTGCTCGTACACCTTGCACTTGCCCAGCGTTCCGCTCAGAACCGCCAGGAGCAGCCTGGTCCGGGCGTAGGGGGCGGTGCCGTCCACCATCCGGACATCGAGCAGTCCGTCGTCCAGGCGTTCCCGCCAGCTGGGCGCAAAACCCTTGGGGTGGTACCGGCAGTTGCCGATGAAGATCATCCACAGGCAGCGACGGCGTCCGTCGATCTCGACCTCGATCGGGTCCGAGTCCCGCAGGACCTTTATCAGGGCGACGACGACCGCCGGCCATTTGCCGATCCTGTCCTCGAGCTTCTCCCGTGCGTCCACCAGCTCGACGTAGCTGCCGAAGCTGGCCGTGTTGAGGAATGCCCGGCCGTCGATGGTGGCCACGTCGATGGCGGCGGCGCGGCCCTCCTTGATCGCCTCGATGGTCTCCTCGACCGATTCGATACCCAGGTCCCGGGCCAGGTGGTTCAACGTTCCTGCGGGGACAATCGCCAGGGGCTGGTCGTGGGCCATCGCTACCTCGGCTGCTGAGTTGATAGAGCCGTCGCCGCCGGCGATGCCGATGGCCTTGGCCTCTCCCGCCTCCTTGAAGGCGGCTTCCCACTCCTCCGGCTCCTCGACGACCCGAATTTCGGCTTTTGGAAGCCCTTCGGAGATCTCCTCGGCCGGCGGCTTCGCCAGGGCGGACCCCGCCGACGAGTTGACGACGAAGGTGATGCCTTCACCGTCCTCGGAGACGAGCGTGTCGATCCGGGTGAACACCGGGCGCATGCGGGCCGGATCCTTGCTGGCCACCGGCCACATCTTCCGCGTCAGCACCGAGATGGCCGCTCCCGCGGCAGCGCCGACCACCACGTCCGCCGGGTAGTGGACGCCGGCGTAGACGCGGGACAGCCCCACCCCGCCCGCCAGCAACGCCAGCGGGGCCCCGAGCAGCGGGACCTCCTGTGCCACACCGGTGGCGAAGGCAGCAGCCGAGGCCGCGTGACCCGAGGGGAACGAGGACGAGGTGGGGGCGCGGCCGTGGCGCTTGCGATGGAACTCCCCGACCGGCCGGTTCCGGCGGGCCACCCGCTTGACACCCTGATTGACGATGGCCGACGACATGCCTACGGACATCAACCCTCTAAGCGCCGCGCGCCGTCCCAATCGGTTTCCCGAAACCGCCAGGAGTGCAGCAATGCCTACCCAAAGCCTCGATTGGTCGGCCGCGTGACCCAGGGGCACGATCACCTTGTCGAATATCGGAATCTCTGCGGCGGACAGGCGGCGAAAAGCCCTGTGGTCCATCTCAATGAGTGTTTCCAGGACGCGCTTGTCGGAGTCGTTCTTCTTCAACACCTTTGGGGGCTCCCTCTCTTTTGGCCTACAGGCCAGACGATTGCTGCCCAGGTTGTACCCAGGCAGAGGCAAATTCAGTCGGCAGGTGGTTCCTCGGAATCGGGCGGGCGGCCTTCGAGCTGCTCCTGCTTCTCTTTGCGCCTCTTGCGGTAGTCGATCAACAGCACGATCGCCAGCGGGATCAGGACGAAAAGCGCCTCTTCACCGGCGTGCATGAGCTGGACCTGGGCCATGGAAAGAGTCTGACACGGCGGCTTGTTTAGCTCCTGATTCAACCTGGGTACATCGCCGCCAGGATCACCTAGGAAGGGAACCGAAAATGGGACTGGTAGTAGTTCTTCTGATACTTGCACTTCTCCTCGGCGGCGTAGGACTGTTCATGGAGGGCCTCAAGATCCTTCTCGTGATCGCAGGCATCCTGCTGATCGTCAGCCTGTTCACCGGGTACCGCTCGTACGGACGGCGCGGCGGCATCTAGGACACAGTTTCAAGCCCCCGGGCGTGTGGTGGGGCGTAGGCTCCACCACACGCCACCCTCTTAGGAGCCCCGATGCCCCCGACCGGAGTTGAAGCCACAACGCCCCAGGACGCCATGCGCGGGATCGCCGGCGGCTTCGTGCTCGGTGTGCCGCTCGTGTACACGCAGGAGGTCTGGTTTCACGGAGGCAACCTTTCGCCCCTGGCCATCCTCGGACTGCTCGCAGCATCCTTTCTGCTGAACCTCGCCCTCTCCACCGCCGTCGGCTTCAACTCCGGCCGGACCAAGCGTCCCCTGGAGGATGCGATCGTCGGGTTCGGCCTGTCGTTCATCCTGGCCGCCTTCCTTCTAGTGCTTTTGAGAAGAATCGACCTCGACATGGGCTGGGGTCCGAGGCTGGGCATCATCGCTCTTTCGGCGGTGCCGATCAGCCTCGGCTTTGCGCTCGGGAACTCCCTTGCGCCCAAAGAGGGCGGCAACCTGGAGGGCGAGGCGTCCGGCGGCTTGGGGGACCTGCTGGCCGCGGCCGGGGGCGCCGTCATCCTGGTGCTGAATATCGCCCCCACCGAGGAGCCCCTGCTGCTGGCGGCCGAGCTGGGGAGGATCCGGCTGATCAGCCTGGTGCTCGTGGCGCTCGGCCTCACCTACCTGATGGTTTTTTACGCCGAGTTCGGCGGCAAACACCTGAGGCGAAAATCGGACGACCCAATCCATACTCCTCTGGTGGAGACGATGCTTGCCTACCTGGTCGCCCTGGTAGTGGCGGCCGGACTGCTCTGGGCGTTCGGAGAGATCCCTGCCATCGACGGCGCCTCGCTTGCCAAATCCGTGGTTCTCGCATTTCCCGCCTCCCTCGGGGCGGCGCTCGGTAGGATCCTCGTATGACCCCCCCGGAGAAGTCCACCGCCCGCAAGTCGTCCTCGGGCGCCCGCAAGAGGGCGCCGGCGTCCCGGGCGCGCAAACCGGCCGCAGCCAACGCGCGCAAACCCTCTTCGGAGTCCTCCAGCGGCTCGGATGCCAACAAGGACTCAAAGAGCTCGGAGAGCCTCAGCCTCAAGCGCGAGCGCACCCCGTTCGAGTGGGCCCTGCTGGTGGTGGCCCTGGCGGCCATCGGCACGGTGATCGTCGGGCTTTTCCTTTACGCCGGCCACAAGGCCGGAGGGGAAGCCGAGCTCCAGATCGAGGTGGTCGACACCGGCAAGACCGTCGACGGCGGCCCGCAGGTGGAGGTAACGGTGAGAAACGTCGGCGGTTCGGGCGCCGAGGAGATCGTGACCGAAGTGAAGATGGGCGAAGAAACCCGTGAGGTCACCATGGTGCGGATCCCGAAGGACGACGAGGCCTCGGCCCTCGTCACCTTCCCCGAAGGCACCACCGGGACCCCCGAAGGTGAGCTGCTGAGCTACAACACGCCGTAAGTAGCAACCCGGTTTGGGACAAACTGGAACGGTGAGAGTTGTCGTCGCGGGAGCGAGCGGGTTCGTAGGGCGAAAGCTGGTCACGCGCCTCGCCGAGGCAGGCCACGACGTGCTTGCCCTCTCCCGCCACCCGGATCCGAAGGCGTCGTTCGACAACGTGGAGTTCCGGGCGGTCGACGTGGGCGACTCGGAAGACCTCCAGAGCGCCCTTTCGGGCGCCGAAGCCGCCTACTACCTGATCCACTCGATGGCCGGTAAGGACTTCGTCCGCAAAGACCTTGAGCTGGCAACCGGTTTCGCCGAGGCGGCGGCCAGAGCCGGGGTCGGCCGTATCGTCTACCAGGGCGCACTCGGACGCGGAAAGCTTTCGCCCCACCTGTCGAGCCGCCAGGAGGTGGGCCGGGCGCTGGCGTCGACCGGCGTGCCCGTCGTGGAGCTCAGGGCTGCGGTGATCCTGGGTTCGGGCAGCACGTCGTTCGAGATGATGCGCTACCTCACCGAACGGCTCCCGATGATGATCTGCCCCCGCTGGGTCAGGACCCGGACCGAGCCGGTGGCCCTCCCCGACGTTCTGGAGTACCTGGTCCGGGCGCTCCAGGCGCCGCCCGGCATTTACGAAATCGGGTGCGGCGAGGTCACCAGCTACCAGGACATGATGCACCGGTACGCCGCGGTCCGGGGCCTTCGCTACCGGCCGATTCTCAACGTGCCGTTGCTGACGCTTCACCTTTCCGGCTACTGGGTCGACCTGATCACCCCGCTCGACCGAAAGGTCACGCACTCGTTGATCGGCAGCATGACCTCCAACGTGACGGTGCGGGACGCCGGCCGGACCCTGGCCGCATTCAAGTTCGAGCCTCTGTCCCTGGAGGAGTCGATGCGCAGGGCGCTCGACGATCAGGCGGCCGAGATCCCGGCCACCATGTTCGAAGGGCTCGAGGGCCTGTCGGAGAACGTCCAGCGGGTGTACCTGGAACAACGGGTAGAGCCGGCGGCCGCCGATGCGATCCGCAAGGACCTGGCGGCCATCGGCGGGGACCTGGCGTGGTACGGGTGGCCCTGGGCGTGGCGTGGCCGCTTCATTCTGGGGCTGCTGCTCGGCGAGAAACACCCGGTCGGCCGGCCGGAGAGCATGGCGGTGGGCGAGGCGGCGGACTGGTGGATCATCGAGCAGACCTCGGACGACGCCCTGATCCTGCGCTCGGCGGGGTGGCTGACCGGCGAGGGCTGGCTGGGCTACTCGATGGAGGCCGGTGGCGACTGCCTGAAGGTGTCGGCGGCCTTCCGGCCCCGCGGGCTTCCCGGATTTCTATACTGGTTCCTGCTCACGCCTATCCACAAGGCGGCGTTCAGGGCGATGGCCAAAGCCCGGGTGAAGCGTGCCGAGAGGGTTAGCGAGTCGAGTCCGGGTCCTTCTTGACGTAGACGACCGCCGCCAGCACGGCAATGATCCCCATGAACATGGTGAAGCGGGCGAAACCTCCGTACTCCTCGAACTCCGGCCCGGTCCGGCTGAATGCCCACATCACCGCACCGCCGAAGGCCATGAGGCCGCCGAGCCCGATGGTAAAGGCGGCCGCCCGAACCCTGGCGTCGGCTACCGCCTGCCGGGCGTCCCACGACTGAGGGTTCCGCGCCATGGTGTTAGTCGAGTAGATCGCCAAGGCGGCGAACCCGAACACCAGGATCACGAAGGCAGAGAAGGCGCTGAGACCTAACCACCCGACGACGATCTCCCACACCGGGGGGCTGAACCCCAGGCGCCAGTCGGTCTGAATCAAAAGCAGCTCCCAGAGCAGGCCCACGACCAGGCCCAGGGCGAGCCCGCCGACGATCGGGCCGCTGCCGACGTCCCGCCCGGTCGGGGTGTCGGGGCGGTAGGGCATGCTCATCGCTGCGCGAGCCGGTCGGAGCGGCCCGAAAGCTTCCAGCCGCCGTTGGTCGACTCGTACACCCACACCGGCGTGTTCACCGGCTCCCCGCGGTCGTCGAACTCGTAGTTCTTCGAGTCTCCCCGGAACTTGGTGTTCAATCGCAGGAATTCGGTCACTGCCCTCGGGTTGGGCTGAACCTCCTCCACCGCCTCCAAAAGCATCAACGCTCCTTCGTAGGATTCCAGAGCAAAACCCGTAGGAGCGGCGTCGAATCGTTCCTCGTACCGTTCCCTGAACCTGGCGGCGCCCGGATCGGCCGGATCCGCTCCGGCCGAGCTGCTTATCAAACCTCCACCAAGCCCATCTGGATTCAACTCCCGAATCTGGTGCGATGCAACCAAAATGCCCTTGTAGCCCGCTTTTCTGAGGTTGTCCAGCAACGATTTGCCCGAAGCTCCCCCGCCTCCGTAGACGATCGCCTCGGGCGCGTCCTTGGTCAGGGCCCCGGAGAGGGTGATCGGCGGGTCGTCGGGCTCTACGGTCTCGGTGCGGCTGGCCGGCCGCCCGGCGGCTTCCAGGGCCTCCTTGGCGCCCTCGGCGAAGGGCTCGCCGTCGGCGGAGTCCTCGGTCACCAGGGCGATGGCGCCGGAAACCCTCTCCGCCGCATAGGCGGCAAGGGCCTTGCCCTCCTGGCGGTCGTTCGCGATCATCCGGCGAAAGCTTCTCCAGCCGCCGGCCGGAATGGCTGCGGCCGTGACCGACGGGACCATGTAGGGAAGCCCGGAGCTCTCCAGGGCCGGCGCCAGTGACTGGATCTCCGGCAGGGCGAAGGGCCCGACGACTCCGATGAGCCGCTCGGTGTTGGCAATCGCACTCTCGCCGGCCCCAGCCTCGCCCGGCTGGGGCTGGGTGTTGAACTCCTTGAGCTCGATGTCGTAACGGGAGTCCGGGTTGTCGTTGTACTCGGTGACCGCCTGCTCGACGCCGCGAATCATCCCGATAATCTGCGGAGATTCCGACTCGGAGGTGCCGAGAACGCCGAGGACCAGGATCTCCCGGCCGGTTTCGGAGACGGACTCGGAGCCCCCGCAGGCCACGAGGAGCAGCGCCAGTACGACGTGCGTTACAGGTTTTCTAAGTCTCACTTTTGCTAAGCAGCTGCTCGGCGACTTCCGCCATGCTCTTGCGCTGCTGCATGGCCAGCTTCTGGATCGAGCGAAACGAGTCCTGCTCGCTCAGACCGTGCTGCTGCATCAAAAACCCTTTGGCCCGCTCGACGAGCTTGCGCGTCTTGAGACGCTCGCCTAGGTCCCGGGACTCCCCCGCCAGTGCCTTGGCCTCGGCCCAGCGGGCCATCGCCACCTCGACGGCCGGGATCAGGTCGTGCTTGTCGAACGGCTTCACCAGGTAGGCCATGGCGCCGGCCTTGTTGGCCTGGTCCACCAGGTCCCTCTGGCTGTAGGCGGTGAGGATGAGCACCGCCGACAGCTCCTCCTCGTTGATCTTGGCCGCTGCGGTCAGGCCGTCCATGCCGGGCATCCGGATATCCAGGATCGCGAGGTCGGGCCGGAGGCTCTCGGTGAGCTTGAGGGCGGTCTCGCCGTCGCCGGCTTCACCCACCACGTCGTAGCCCTCCTCCTCCAGCATCTCGCGCAGGTCCAGGCGAATGATCGCTTCGTCTTCGGCAATGAGGATGCGGGCTCTCGGGGTCATTACGGGAAAGATAACAGGCGGGGTTCGATCAATGCGTCAATTGCCCATTGATGGGCCGGCAACGTTGCGAGGAACAGCAGCGCCGCGACGCTCACCCCGTTCCGCAGGATGTGCTTGATCTGGATCGGCTCGGACTCCCGCTTGCAACCGCAGGGAATAAGCCGCCCCCGGACGAGGTTCACGGCCATGGCCAGGGCGAAGACCACCAGCAGGGCCGACCCCACCACCGCGGCGTACGGGATGCCCAGGCCCACCAGGAGGACCGTGCCCAGGACCACCTCGGTGACCGCGACCATCCTTGCCACCGCGCCGGCGGTGGCTCCCGGGATGATCTTGTAAAGCTTGATCGCGTCGGCGAACTCGCCGAGGTCCGACAGCTTGGACGCTCCGGCGGACAGGAACAGCGTGCCCAGGACGAACCGGATCAGCAGGCCTAGTGAGGTTTCCAAGGGGGCTCCAGGGATTATCGAAGGGTGAACACCGATTATCCCAGCTAGTGTCTTCTAGATGCCTCCCAGGCCCTCCATGATCGACAGTCCTGCCGGCCCGATGATCACGATGAGCAGGGCGGGAAAGATGAACAGCATCATCGGGATCAGCAGCTTCACCGGGAGCTTGGCGGCCTTCTCCCGGGCCACCTGGCGCCGGATCAGCCTCATGCGCGCGGAGTTGGACTGGAGCACCTCGGCAATCGGGCTGCCGATGGCGTCGGCCTGGATCAGGGCGAGGGCAAACGAAGAAAGTTCGCTCACCTCGGTTCTGTTCCTGAGCTGGTGCAGCGCCTCCCGGCGGCTCGAGCCGAGCTGGATCTCCTGCAAAAGGCGGTGGAGCTCGTCCCCCAGGGGGCCGGGCAGGCTCTGGGATGCCAGTTCGATGGCCGCTTCCAGGCCCATGCCGGCCTGGACCGAGATGGCCATCAGGTCGATGGTCTCGGGAAGTTCCGTGCGGATTGCGGCCTGGCGCAGCCGTCCCGTGCGGGAAACCCAAATCCCGGGGAGCAGGAAGCCGAATGCGCCGCCGATGAGGGCGAACCACACCACACCTCCGAACTTGACCCCGAGGGCGGCCATCGCCAGGGGGACCACAATGGCCCCGACCAGCGTGCCGATCGCTTTGGTCGCCAGGATGCCTTCGATGCCGCCGGAGCCTATTCCGGCAAGGGTGGCGTTGCGGCGCATCTTCTCCATCTGGGAGGTGGGGGTGAACCACCGGCCCAGGCGGCCCAGTGTGTTTCTTGCAGGTCCGAGCACCCGTTTTCCGAAGGGAACCCCGGGGTCCGAGTTGAAGTCGACGATGTCGTCGGCGATTTCGGCGAGCGCCTTGGAAGCGCCGCTGGTCGAGAGCCTCAAGCCGTAGGCGACGACAAAGATGCCGCCGGCGATTGCGGCCATGCTGAGAATCTGCAGAACGTGCACGCTACACCTCCACCTTCGAAAGCTTCTTCATCGCTATGTGGCCGAGCAGCAGGCCGAGCGCCGCCGCCCCGAGCATGAAGTTGCCCGGCAGGGTGTCGAACAGAGGCGCGATGTACTCCCTCCGGGTCAAGT
>DASTUJ010000100.1 GCA_035759705.1 Actinomycetota bacterium
GCCCGGGCCCAGGCGCTCAGGGCGATGCCGGCAGCGGCCTGGTCGCCGATCTCGACGGCGGCGTCGTAGACGTCGCGTGCGGTCTGCACGGAGTTGCGCAGCTCGCCCAACCGGTACTGGGCAAACGCGATGTTCCAGCCTGCGGTGTTGACCTCCCAGCGGTCGCCGGTCCTCTCCATCAGCCGCTTGGCTTCGAGGCAGCGGTCGATGGCCTCCCGGTAGCGGGACGCGGCGTAGAGGCCGACCCCGTGGAAGCTGAGCGACTGCCCCTGCCCCCAGACGTCGCCGAGCGACTTCCGGATGGCCAGGGAGCGCTCGACGTAGTCCAAACCCCGGCTGAACCACGGAATGATTGTCATCACCGGGGCGTGCTCGGAGTAGGCCTGGGCCAGCTCGAGGCTGGGTTCGTACTGCTCGGCCAGGTTCATCTCCCGAAGGTGCGCCCACCCGCACCTCATTTTGCCGCTGTGGAACCAGTACACGTAGGCGAGGCGGCTGTAGATGCGGATCGCCTGGAGCTGGCTTCCGGACTGGTCGAGGGGTTTTCGGCCCACGAACCGGCGCGGCGCCACGGTGTGGAGGATCTGGACAAAAACTTCGGAAAGCAGGGCGAACACCAGGCCCACCACCGTCCGGGGCATCCGGGCCTTGAGCTGGCGCAGCGCCCCCTCCAGGTGGTCCCGAGCCCCGACCATGTCGCCGCACTTGAACGCCACGTCGCCGAGCTTGCCCCGGATCGCTGCGCGCTCCACCCGGTCGACGGATTGGTCCAGCGCGATCCGGAACTGGGTGGTCGCTTCGTCGTATGCGCCTCTCAAGGTGAGGACATCGCCGAGACCCTCGGCGACGATTCTCCTGGTTGAGCTGACGGCTGCGGACGCCGCCCGCGCCGCCATACGGTAGTGGGCCTCGGCGATCTCGAGGTTGTGCTGCCGGCGGGCGTGCTCGGCGGAGGCGAGAGCGTAGGGGAGCGCCCGGCCGGGAGATCCTGCTGCATCGAAGTGGTAGGCAAGCTCGAAGGTGCGTGAAGGATCGAGGTTCTCGATGTGCTCGGCGGCCTGCAGGTGCAGGTCCGTCCGCTCTTCGGTGGTCAGGGTGCTGAGCAGCGCTTCCCGGATCTTGTCGTGCACGAAGTGGCAGCGGTTGAACGCCTCGTCGATCCAGACGATGCGCCGCCGGCGTGCGTCGGCCAGCGCAGGGATCGTTCTCTCACGGGCGCCGTTCCCGATCAGGGACGCCGCCAGATCCAGGTCGAAGTCCTTGCCGAGGACCGCCCCGACGGACAGCAGGCGCAGGGTCTCCCCGGAGAGCAGCTTCAGACGGCGGACCAGGAAGATGGCGGCCCGGCGGGAGGTCTGCACGTCGGCCAGGGCCTCGTCGTTGACGACCCATCCGGCCGGCGACTCGACCACCGCTCCGCACTCCACCAGGCCCATCAGGACGGCTGCGGCCATGAACGGGCTCCCCTCGGAGAGCTCGGCCACCGTGTTGATCGCCTCCTCGGGCAGGGCGCCGGCCATCGACTGTGCCATGTTGCGAATTTCGGGAAGGGTCAGGGGCCTGAGCGAGATCTCGGCCTGCGGCTCCATCGCCCGCAGCGGGTGGTCGGAGCCCACCTCCTCACTTCGGAAGGCGGCGACGACGAGCACGTAGCTCTGGTCTTCCCGGGAGTGGCTGTGCCACCGCCCCAACAGCTTGGCGGTCAGCCCGTCGGTCCACTGGCAGTCGTCGAGGATCACCACTGCCGGCCGGACGGCGGTTCCGACGCACCCCAAAAGGGCCGATAGAGCGGCCAGGCTGCGAACCTCGCCGTGGGCCTCGGGAAGCTGACCGGAGGACTCGTGGCCGAGCACCTCGCTGAGAGCCGGCAGGGCGATCGCGGCGGCCTCGGCGTGGTCACCCATCCTCGCCCGAATGTGGTTGCGCATGGACTGGTTGGATCGGGCCTCCTCGTCAACCGCTTTGGCCACCCCCTCCAGCAGTTGGTAGGGGCGCTGGGCCGCCTGGTCGACGCCCTGCCCGCGGAGGATCCAGGCGCCCTGCCGGCCCGCTTCCTCGGCGAATTCCTCGAGCAGCCGGGTCTTTCCACCGCCCGACTCGGCCGCGACGAAGACAAAGCCGCCCATGCCGCGCGATGCCATTCCGAGGTAGTGCGAAAGGGCGTTCAGCTCGTCGGAGCGGCCTACGAATGCCGGTTCCGCCAGGATGCTGCGGTTGTCGTGTAGCCCGATGACCATCGACGGGTCGGGGAACCCCCGGCCCAGCGCCTCGGCGATCTCACGGATGTCGGCCAGCGCTCCGACCGCCGACTGGTAGCGCTTGCCCGGCTCCTTCGCCAAAAGCCGCAGGACGACCGATTCGAGAGCCCGGGGAACCTCAATCCCGCCGGCCCGAAGGCCCGGAACGGGGAGGTTCAGGTGCTGGCGGAGGACCTCGCCCACGCTTAGGGCGTCGAACGGGGGCTTTCCCGCAAGGCACTCGTAGAGGACTACGCCGAGGGAGTACAGGTCGCTTCGTTCGTCCACCGCGTGGTCGACCAGGCCGGCCTGCTCGGGGGCCAGGTACCGCGCGGTGCCGACCGCTTCCCGCCGGACCCTGGGGTCCAGCGAGGCGCTGAACGAGAGACCGAAGTCGATGAGGATGGCACGCTCGATCCGACCGTCGCCCTGCACGATGACGTTGCCGGGCTTCACGTCCCGGTGGAGGATCCCGTGGTCGTGGGCGTGCTGCAGCGCGGACAGCAGGTCGCCGGCAACGGTGAGGGTGTCCTCGGTGCTGAGCGGCCCGGAGTCGAGAATCTGGGCGAGGTTGCGACCCTCGAGGTAGGGCTGTACCAGGTAGAGGCTGCCGTCGCTCCTGCCCGATCGGATGAGCGGGAAGGCCGGGTCCTGGAGCCGGGAAAGCACGGCTGCCTCGTGTTCGAGCCTGAGAACCAGGGCCGGTGCCGCAACCCCGGACCGCAGGATCTTCACGACGACACGGGCGTTGTCCGGCTCCAGGTCTTCCGCCAGGTAGGTTTCGACGCCCTGGCTTGATTTGAGGAGGTCGAGGAGTCGATACCGATCGTCCAGCAGCATTCTGTGGTCCTGCCCCCATCCAAGCTTCGGTCGCACAACGAAGTACGGCGGAAGACCTTTTTCCCCATGGTTCTATCGACACGTTTCGCCGATTCTTAAAGAGAAGATTTGGGGTCGAACGATGCTTCTAACTATTTGGTGGCCCGGCCTCAGTCCGAGATGCCCTCGCGCGCGATCACCCGGGAGGGGTTGAGCTTCACGAGGAGCTCGCCGGCCTGCCCGTTTCGGCGGCCGAATTCTTCGGCGCGGTCCTCGCCCATGTAGCGGCCGCCGATGCGGGTAGCCGCCCGGAGCATCTCATCGGGGTCCTCGGTGACCTCGGCGGTTCCCTCCAGGATCACGAAGGAGAAGGGCGGGCGGTCGTCGTCGACGCACATGCTGATCCGGGGGTCCCTGCGAATCGACCGGCCCTTGAGGCTGGTGGCTCCGGTCGTGAAGATGACCGCGCCGTCGTCGTCGACGGCGATCCAGATCGGTGCGATGTGGGGCCGGCCGTCCCGGCGGGTGGTGGCCAGCTTGGCGGTACGGGGACGTTCCAGGAGGAAGGCTCTCCAGCGTTCCTCGGACATCTCCTCCACGGTTTAGCCCTTCAGGGCTGCCAGGACGTTGGGCACCGTGTCGCCCGGGCTGACCTTGTACCAGGCGTTTTGGATCTTGCCGTCTTCGTCGATGAGAAAGGCGGACCGGGTGATGCCCATGTACTTCTTGCCGTACATCGACTTCTCTCCCCAGACGCCGTACGCCTCGGCCACCGTGTGCTCGGTGTCGGCCAGCAGCGGAAACCCGAGCTCGTACTTCTTGTCGAACTTCCCCTGCTTCTGGGGGGCGTCGGGGCTGATGCCGACGGCGGCGGTTTTCGCCTCGGTCAGGTCCGGCAGGGCGTCCCGCACCGCGCAGGACTGGGCGGTGCAGCCGGGAGTGTCGGCCTTGGGGTAGAAGTACACGAGCAGCTTGCGCCCGGCGAAGTCGCCGAGGCCGACCGGGTTCGAGTCCTGGTCCAGCAGCTCAAATGGGGGCGCCGGGTCCCCGGCCTCGAGGGTGCTCACGCTTTCGATCCTAGTCCATGCGAAATGCCTACGCCGTTGGTCGGCTCCCGATCGAGGCGCGGGTCCTGGCTCCCCCCACGCTGCTCCGGCAGGTTTGTCGGGTACTCGGTGGCCTCCGGCAGGACGCTGCCCGAAACGACGCGGGCGAGCAGGCCCTGGAACTGGCGAAGCTCGGCTATCGAGAAGGTCGGGTCCTCCGGAATCAGGCAGGCGCCCGGCTCGATCGCGGTGGCCTCGATGAGGGTCTCGATACCCTCCCGGAAGACCCGGTACCCCAGGGTGCGCTCGACCACTCTGCCGTCCTTGCGGCCCGTGGCTTCGTAGGACAGGCCGGTCAGCCCGGCGACCGGAACCGGTTTCGGGGTGCCCGTCTCAACCTCGTACTCCTCACCGCACCGTTCGGCCCGGTGCCGGCGCAACTCCCGGTAGATGGTCTGGGTCCGCACCGCAAGCGTCGCCTGGACCTGGTCCTGGCTGTTGGTCAGCTCCTCGCCGATCGAGGGGAGGTCCTCCATGAGGACGTGGCCCGCCGGCTCGCCGTCCTTGTTCACGCACAGGGCGATGTGCTCGCTGTTGCACCGGACGACGGTCCATCCGTCCCCGGCGTCCACCGACAGGCCGGGGTCGGCCCAATCCACCCGGATCGGCGCCGGCGCGGCCTTGAGCCGCTCCGCAGGTGCTCTGCCGCAGGCGGCGAGCAGCAGGACGCACGCCGCCAGGGCGGGCAGGCGGCAAAGCCGGGATGGGGTCAAAGCTCGGTGGCGCACTTGGGGACCAACTTTAACGCCCAACTGTGCCCAAATTGTGCGCGCGGTCCCACCCTATACTTGGTCAACGGGCGAGCAGGTGGTGCCCGGCCGCCCAAAGTCGAGGATTCCCATGGACCGCAAGAGTTTTGCCGACCTGATCCTGGCGGGGCCCATCCTGGGCGACGGTGGCACGGGGACGAGCCTGGTTGCGGCCGGAGTCCGGGTTACCTCGACCTTCGACGCCCTGAACCTGACCGCGCCGGAAGCAGTCCTGGCGCTGCACCGCAGCTTCATCGACGCCGGCGCCCGGTTTGTCGAGACAAACACCTTCGGCGCGAACCGCTACAAGCTCGGCGAGTTCGGCTCCGCCGGCCTTGTGGCCGAGGTCAACGCCGCCGGAGTGAGGCTGGCCCGCGAGTCGGGGGCCGAGATCGTGGTCGGCTCGGTCGGCCCCCTGGGGGTGCGGCTCGTGCCCTACGGCCGGGTCCGGGCCGACGAGGCCTCGGAGGCGTTCCGGGAGCAGATCACCGCGCTGGCCGAGGCCGGGGCGGACGTGCTGTTCATCGAGACCCAGGTGGATCTCGATGAGGCCGAGCAGGCGATCAACGCGGCCCGGGCGGTTTGCGACCTGCCGGTGATCGTCTCGTTCGCCTTCACCAGGGACGACCACACGCTGCTGGGAGAGACCGCCGATGCGGTCGCCCACCGCTTGAGCAAGCTGGATGTCGACGCCGTCGGGGTCAACTGCTCGGAGGGCCCGGCCCAGGTTTTGCGCCTTCTCCAGGTCATCGCAACCGCCGAGCCCCACCTGGCGCTGGTGGCGATGCCCAACGCCGGCCAGCCGCACCGCCTGGGCGGACGGATCATCTACCAGGCTTCCCCGAAGTACCTCGCCGACTATGCCGTCCGGTTCTTCGAGGCGGGCGCCTCGATTATCGGCGGTTGCTGCGGCACCGGGCCGGAGCACATCGAAGCCATGGGCGAAGCCCTGGCCACCGTGCGTTCGAGGCCCCCGTCGCTCAGCGTCGCCGAGTCGGCGCCGAAGAAGAGCGCCTCCCGGGGGCTGAGGATCGAACCTGCGATTGCAACCACCACCAGCACCTTCGCCCAGGCTCTGAGTGAGGGGCAGCACGCATTCGTCGTGGAGATGGCGCCCCCCCGGTCGGCTTCCGCCGCCCGCCTGGTGGCTGCCGCCGACACGCTGGCCAGCGCCGGCGCCCACGCGGTGAGCGTCGCCGACAGCCCGATGGCCCGCATGCGCATGAGCCCGTGGGCCGCCTGCCACCTGATCCAGCAGGAGGCGGACATATCGACGGTGCTTCACTTCCCGACCCGCGGGCGGAACCTCCTGCGGATCCAGGGCGACCTGCTGGCCTCCCATGCACTCGGGATCCGCAACGTGTTCGTGTGTATGGGGGACCCGACCTCGATCGGCGACTACCCCCAGGCCGCCGACCACGCCGACGTCACGCCGTCCGGCCTGATCAGCCTGATCAAGAAGAACCTGAACGCCGGCCTGGACCGCTCCGGCGCCTCCATCGGGGAGGCCACCGAGTTCGTGGTCGGATGTTCGGTGAACCTGGGGGCCAAGGACCTGGACCGGGAGCAGAAGGTGCTGAATCGCAAGATCGTCGCCGGCGCCGACTTCGCCTATTCGCAGCCGCTGTTCTCGGTCGAGCCGCTCCGCTTCTTCCGGGAGCGCTACGAGGACAGGTACGGCGAGCTGAAGCTGCCGATCCTGGTCGGCCTGCTGCCCGTGGTGTCGCTTCGCCACGCCGAGTTCCTGCACAACGAGGTTCCCGGCATCTCGGTGCCGGACAGGGTGCTGGAGACGATGGCCGCTGCCGGAGAGAACGGGCAGAAGGAGGGCCTGGAGCTCGCCCTGCAGACCGGCCACGAGCTGACCGACCTGGCCGCCGGCCTCTACCTCCTGCCGCCTTTCGGCCGCTACCACCTGGCGGCCGAGCTCATCGAGCAGTTCCGTGCGATGCTCCAGCCCGCGGCCGGCCGGGCCGGCACCTAGGGGCTCAGGTTCGGGGGACGACCCCGATCGCAACGTCCATTACGTTGGTTCCGGTCAGCCCGGTGACCACCAGTGCCCCTGCCGCGGCCAGCGAAGGGTTGGAGTTGTGGCCGGTCAGATCTTCGGATGGTTCCCGCCCCGCACTCTTGATCCGATCCCAGGTGGTTCCGTCCACCACCGCCCCCGCGGCGTCGGTGGGGCCGTCCCGGCCGTCGGTGCCCGCGGCCAGCAGGACGGACGAGCTGCCCGCCAGGACCCCGGCAGCCGCCAGCGCGAGCTCCTGGGAGCGCCCGCCCAGGCCGGTGTTGCCGGGGTCGACGCGCACCACCGTCTCGCCTCCGGCAACCAGGCAGGTTCCGGGCGGCTGTTCCAGCAGGCTGAGCGCCAGGTCCCTTCCGGCATCTGCGGCCTCCCCGCTGAGGGGCTCCGGCAGCACCTTCGTCTGCCAGCCGAGCTCCTCCGCCCGGCGGGCAATTGCTTCCAGCGACGGCCGGTTGCCGGCGACGATGTGGCATTCGGTCGACCGGAACGCCGGGTGGCCGGGCTTCGGCGTCTCCAACGACGGATCCGACCGCCGCAGGTAGTTCAGTGCTGCCGGCGGAGCCACCCGGTCGAGACCGTTGGCTTCGAGAAGCGCCATCACCTCGGCCGCCGAGAGCGGGTCGGGCACGCAGGGGCCGGAACCGATGGCCGCAAGGTCGTCGCCGATCACGTCGGACACGATGAAGGTCCGCACCCGGGCGGGCTGGAGCGCCACCGCCAGCCGCCCGGCGCCCCAGCGGCTGAAGCGCTTGCGTACCGTGTTCATCTGGGCGATGTCCAGGCCCGAGCTCAAAAGACTGCGGTACAGACCCTGAAGGTCCTCGGCGGCCAAACCCGCCACCGGCGCCGCAGCAAGGCTCGTCGCGCCGCCGGAGAGCAGGACCCACACCTCGTCGCCTGCCCCCACCCGGCCGGCCATCTCGCCGATCGCCTCGGCAGCCGCCATCGATCCCGGTCCGGGGAACGGGTGGTCGCCCGCCACAGTCGTCAGGCCGGCAACCGGGGAGTCGTCGGGAGCGGGCACGACCGCCACCCCGCCGGCCGGGGTCAGCCCCAGCCCGGCCAGGTGGGCCACGGCGGTCTCGGCCATCGGGCGGGCCGCCTTGCCAAGGGCAACTATCCAGACCCGGCCCGCATCGACCGAGGGGGCCTGGTGTTCGAGGACGCCGGCCAGGGCCGGCCCGGGTGCCGCCGCCGCGACCCCGGTACGGAACAGGTCGAGCAGCACCTCCCGGAGGGATTCGGAGTTCTGCATATATGCTTCGTCCATGTCCCAACACGACCCTCTGAGCGGCCAGCCCGGCCGCCACTTCCTGTTTGTCCCCGGGCCCACGAACATACCGGAACGGGTACTGCGTGCGATGGACCGCCCGATGGAGGACCACCGCTCCTCGGCGTTCCCCAAGCTGACGCAGGGGCTCCTCCGGGACCTCAGAACGATCTTCCACACCGTCGACGGCCAGCCGTTTATCTTCCCCGCCACCGGTTCCGGCGGGTGGGAGGCGGCGCTGGTCAACACCCTGTCCCCCGGCGACCGCCTGCTGGCGGTCCGCAACGGCCAGTTCAGCGCTCTGTTCATCAACTGCGCCGAGAGGCACGGCATGAAGGTCGACGTCATCGACGTCGAGTGGGGGGAGGGTGTCCCGCCCGGGCAGGTCGAGAAGGCCCTGAAGGCAGACTCCGGCAAAGAGATAAAAGGTGTCCTGGTCGTCCACAACGAGACCGCCACCGGCGTGACCAGCGACGTCGCTGCGGTGCGCCGGGCCATGGACGCCGCCGAGCACCCGGCGCTGCTCTTCGTCGACGGGGTCA
>DASTUJ010000101.1 GCA_035759705.1 Actinomycetota bacterium
TCCTCCCCAAACCTCATTCGTACCCGATCCAGGGCGATTTCAGCCGCCCCCCACTCGGGCTGCCTCTCGAACACGATCTGTTCGGTGGCCGGCCACTGCGACAGGTTCGTTACCGAGACCCCCAGCAAGCGGATCCGGCGCCGGCTGGGCGGCTTGCCCTCCAGGAACGACTCGAGCAGCTCCCGGGCCAGCCCGTAGATCGCGGTGGCGCCGTCGATCTCCTGCTTGAGTGTCTTGGACCGGCTGAACGTCTCGAAGGTGGACAGGCGCACCTTGAGGCTCACGGTCTTCCCGCTGATCCCCCGCCCGCGCAGTCGGGAGGCAACCCGGTCCGAGAGTTTGAGGAGGGCGCCCAGTTTTGCGGTTTCCTCGACCAGGTCGGTTTGAAAGGTCTCCTCCGCGCCCACCGACTTTGCGACCAGATCGGCGACCACCTCCCGGCCGTCCCGGCCCGAAGCAAGCTGGGACAGCCCTGCTCCGTGCGACCCCAGCGCCCTCTCCAGAACCGAGGGCGGGCACGCGGCCACGTCCCCGATGGTCTTCAGCCCAAGCCGCTCCATAACGGCGGCGGTCTGCTCTCCCACCCCCCACAGGTGGCCGACCGGCAGCGGGTTCAAGAACTCCGCGACCCGGTCCGCCGGGACGACCAGCACCCCGTCCGGCTTGGCCATGCGGGACGCCAGCTTGGCGATGAACTTGTTCGGCGCCACCCCGACCGAAAGCACCAGTCCGGTGGTCCGGAGCACACGGTCCTTGAGGGCCTCTGCAGCGGTCGCAGGGTCGGGCCAGAGCCTCCAGGCCTTCCTGAGATCCAGGAACGCCTCGTCGAGCGAGAGGGGCTCCACAGCGACGCTGAAGGTATCGAACACCTCCTTGACCTGTTTCGACTTGGCGATGTAAGCCGGAAAGCTCGGCTGGACGAAGATGCCGTTCGGACAAAGCCGGCGGGCCCGGGCGGTGGGCATAGCGGAGCGCACGCCGTACCGGCGCGCCTCGTAGGAGGCGGAGGTGACCACGCCGCGGCCGGAAGTGCCGCCGACGATCACGGGTTTGCCCCGGAGCGACGGCTCGTTGAGGGTCTCGACTGACGCGTAGAAGGCGTCCAGGTCGGCGTGGAGGATGGGGCTCGACCAGTTCCCGGCCGGGCCGGTCACCGGGGTGGGACGAGCGTCCGAAGGAGACGCACGGAGAGTTTCACCTTCGGACGCTCAACCTCCACCTCGCACGGTCGAACACGTGTTCGTGACAACGGTAGAGGCTTCCCGGGACCAAGTCAAGCATCCCGGGCAGCCTCGAGAAGCAGCTACTGCGATACGTCGATGGTCCAGGGCCCGGAGGCGGTCACGTCCACCACGTAGATGCCGTCGGCGAATATCTCCACCGTCTTCTCACCTGTGAAGTCGCTCAGCTCGTTGGCCAGCAGCGTCACCACGGAACCGTCCGCCGAGTTGATCAGCTGGGGGGCAAATAGCCCGGCTCCCTTGTAGGTGATCCGGAACTTCGCCGGACCGGCCTTGAGGGAGAAGAACTCCGAAGCTGCCGCCTTGTCACCCTCGAGCTTCTTGGGGGGCAGCGGCGCCTCGGTCGGCACCGACTGGTCGATGTCCACGCTCCACTTGCCCCTGGTGGCGATGTCCAGCGTGTAGTCGCCCACCGGAAGCCCGACGGCCTTGGAACCCTCGTAGTTGCCGATCTCGTTGACCAGAAGGTTCTGGGTGTCGCCGGAGCCGTACTGAACGACGAAGTTCGCGCGGCCCTCGTGGTTGAGGGTGAACACGGTAAGTCCCCCGCCCGCCTTGAAGGTCACCTTCTTGCTGCCACTTCCCTCGAACTCCTGGCCTTCCACCTTCTCGACGCGCGGAAGCTCTTCGCCGGGAGCGGCGGTTCGCTCGGGCGCTGCGACAACCGGGCCTTCGTTGTTGTTGGCCACCAGAAGGCCCGTGGTGACCGCGACAGCGATCAGCAGGAGCACTCCGGCGCCGATCACGTACCACTTGAACCTGTTCCAGAACTCGTTCATCAAAAGCCTCTCTGTCCGCCGGACGCGCGGACGCCCAGGCCCTCATTTACCGCCGCCATGTGGTTCGTCTCTTAAAAGAAGCCGAGCGCGGATCGCGCAAGCTCGCTCATTTTGTCCGGCCCCCAAGGGGGCTGCATAGTCATCTCGGAGGTGACGCTAGATATCCCCTCAACGCTTGCTGCTGCCTCGCGAATCTCGTTTTCGATCTGTGCGCCTGCGGGGCAACCCACCGAGGTGAGGGTAAAGATGATCTGAGCTTCACCGTCGTCGGTGACGGCAACTTCGTACACCAGGCCCAGGTCGACGATGTTGATGCCGATCTCGGGATCCTGAACAACCTTTAGTGCTTCCATAACCTGATCTGAAGTGGGCATGATCCAAGTTTAGTCCACGCAGCGCGCCTAGCGGCTGAAGCCGTTCCGGGCGCCGCGCGGCCTGAGGGCTGAGCTCAGGAGCGATGCGGCCGCCGCCGGGTCGGCGCTTTCGACGATGGCCCTCACGACCGCCACCCTGCGGGCCCCGGCCTCCAGTACTCGAGACAGGCTGGCCGGGTCGACCCCGCCGATGACGAAGACCGGCCGGTCGGCGCGGTCGGCGACGAAACCGACCAGGTCGAGCCCAACGGCCGGCCGGCCCGGCTTGGTGGGGGTGGCGAAGACGGGGCCCACTGCGGCGTAGTCGGCGCCGGCGGCCAGCGCGGCAAGGAACTGCGCCTCCGAGTGGGTCGACAGCCCAATGAGGGGCACGGGCCCCAGCTGGCGGCGGGCCTCGGCCGGCGGGAGGTCGTCCTGGCCGAGGTGGACGCCGTCGGCGCCGCAAGCCACGGCCACGTCCACCCGGTCGTTGACCACGAACAGGGCGCCGAACTCGCTGGTGCGGCGGCGGACGATCTCGCAGTAACGAAGGAGGGGCCCGGCCTCCATATGCTTCTCCCGAAGCTGCACCACGTCGACGCCGGCTTCGAGGACCGTGGGCAGCAGCTCGTCGAGGTCCCCGGCTCGCGGGGTCGCCGGGGTCACCAGGTACAGATAGGCGGCGGCCAGCCTGTCGCGAAGCGCCGAAGCATCGCCCGCGGGGTTACGGGGTAGCTTCTCGGGAGGCGGTGCCGGCATCGACCCAGGTTATTCTCTTGGCGAGTCGAGCGGGTCCGCCAAAATGTCGATCCATATAAGGAGGTGAAAGTGTTCGAAAACAAGCAGGTGGTTGTCCTGGGTGAACGCGACGGGGTTTCCGGCGGCGCCATCCAGGCCTGCGTCGAAGCGGTGGGAAGTGCAACGGTGGCGTTTGCCGCCACGGAGTGCTTTGTCTGAACGGCCTCCGGGGCCATGGACCTGCACCACCAGGAGGTAATCCTGGCGCTCTCCAAACAACACGGCCCTGAAAATCTGCTCGTGCTTCTGGGATCCCCAGACGCCGAAAGTGCGCAGATTTCAGCGGAAACCGTGGTGTTGGGAGATCCGACCTACGCAGGCGCCTTGACCGAGGTCCAGTTGGGCCTCGACGTTTACCACATTCTCGAAAAAGAAATTCGCTCCGAGATACCCGAAGACGTGTTCGAGGAGCAGGTCGGCCTGATGGCCGATGTTCTGGACGCGGAAGGGATTACCGAAACCCTGGGAGGCATCCGGGCGCAGAAACCCGCTTAGGGGGTTTGCGCCCGGGTATATCCTGGGTGAGCCAGGCCAACCGTTCCTCCAGGAATCGGATTGAGCCGGGACGGACTCGGAGGGAGCCCTGATGGATCTTCTGAGGATCTACCAGACAGAACCACGAGGGTTTCGTTTGGTGGGCGAGCTCGACCTCTCCTGCCTCGACCAGATGAAACCGGTTGAGGAGGCGGCATCCGCCGGGGGCGACCTCCACCTTGACCTGACGCGCCTGACCTTCGTCGACGGCGCAGGACTTGACCGCCTCACCAGTCTGGCCCGCACTCTCGCACGCTCCTCGAGCAAGCTCGTCGCTTTGAGGCCCCAGCGGGCCATCGAGCGCCTCCTGAAGAGGACGGCTGCGGTCGAGAAGCTCGACAACCTCGTCGTCTCGAGGCTCTCCAAGATGGTCGACGACACATTCGAGGCACCCGACCTCCCCAGGGACCTCTCCCGGGTCATGGTCTCGGACTACACCCCGGAGGGCGCCTGCAGGCTCCTGGCCGAGCTGGCCGTCGCCGAGATCCCGGGAGCCCAGTCCGCCGCAGTCATCGTACGAAACGCCGGACACACCACCTGCGCCGCGTCGAGCGACCAGCTCGGGGACGGCATCGGGGCCCTGGAGGTCCAGCTCGCCGAGGGACCTTCGGTGGACGTCCTTAGGACCGGCAAGAGGCAGGTCAGCTCGTCGCTGGTGACCGAGAAACGGTGGCCCGAGTTCTCCAACCGGGCCCTCTACTCCGGCATCGCATCGGTAATGTCCCAACCCCTGCCGGCCAACGGCTCGACGTTCGGCGCCCTCGCCGTCTTCAGCACCCGGGAGAGCGCGTTCACCGAGAGCAGCTTCGAGCGCGCGGCAAACCTCGCATCCCACGGGGCCGTCGTCATAGCGAACTCCAACCTCTACTGGCAGGCCACCGAGCTCACGGAACAGCTGAAGGAGGCGCTGGAGTCCCGAGCGGTCATCGACCAGGCCAAGGGCGTCCTGATGGCCAGGGAGCACATCTCGCCGGACGAGGCGTTCTCGCTGTTGCTGAAAGCCAGCCAGACGGGCAACGTGAAGGTTCGGGACATCGCGCTTCAAATCGTCGCCAACGCCCAGGGGCTTCGCGCCAAGGGCATTGTTGCGTGAAACAGAACTTTCCCGCCGACACCACCAGCCTGTTCCCGGTCCGCGAGTTCGTGAGGACCAGGGCGCTGGGGATCGACCTCGGCCCGCAGGAGGTCAACGACATCGTGCTGGCCGTGTCCGACGCCTGCGCGTTGTTGCTCCGCCACAGCCTCGACACCAGCATCGTCCTCGGCTGGGAGGCGGGCAACAACGAGATAGTCGTGACGGTCGAGGACCAGGACGTAATCCGGGTGTGGGCCGAGGAGGGCCGGATCAGCCCCGAGGAGACCTTGCTGATCTCGGATCTGGTCGACAGGGTCCACGTCGAGACCGTCAAGGACACGGGGCACACCGTGATCCGGATGTCCAAACGACTGGGAAAGCGGGGCAGGCTGTGACCGACGGGCTTCCCGTAGTCCGGCAGTCAACCGACTTCGTCGCCATGGACCTCGGAGTCCGAGCCGCCAAAGCCATCTGCGACCGCTTCGGCGCCCAGGTGGTCGACTACTCGGCCGAGGGCGCCAAGGGCTCCATCACCCTTCGCATCCCGTCCCGGCGCGAGCGGTTCGCGATGTCGGCGGACCGGTACCAGGCCGCCCTGAGCGGCGCTGCGGAAGTCCGGCAGAGGACGTCGGCCGTCCTGGAAAGGGCCGAGCATCACCGTCGCACCAACCGGGCTCTGCGGAGCTCCCTCGCAGAGCACCGACGGGCACTCAGCGCAGCCAGGGTTGAATCCCGCAGGATCATCGAGGCCCTTCCGGCCCGGACGGCGGAACGTCCGGGGCCCCATTAGCCCTCGACACACTCCCTCGGGATGTCACGGGAAGCTGTCGGTGACGCAGTGAGCCCGAGCAGCGGATTCGGCGTCGTCGCCATCGCCACGTCTGCGGGCGGGCTTCATGCACTCGACGAGATCCTGTCCCGGCTGACCCCCGACTTCCAGGCACCGATCGTCGTGGTCCAGCACATCTCCCGCAGCCGGGAGAGCATCATGGCGAAGATCCTTGCCCGGAAGACCCCCCTACGGGTCAAGGAGGCGGAGGACGGCGAGCGAATCGTTCCCGGGTGCGTCTACACGGCTCCGTCGGACTACCACCTGCTGGTTGGGCCCGAGGGGACCCTTGAGCTCACGTCGACCGATCTTGTGCACTTTGTCCGGCCGTCGGCCGACCTTCTTTTTCAGTCGGTGGCCGAGAGCTTCGGCAGCCGGGCGATTGCGGTGGTTGCAACGGGAACCGGCTTCGACGGGGCGACCGGCGTACGGGCCATCAAGCGGAGCGGGGGCGTTGTGATCGTGCAGGACGAGCTGAGCTCGGAGTTCTTCGGGATGCCGGGCGCCGCCATCGACACCGGAGACGTCGACCACATCCTGCCTCTCGACCAGATCGCCGCTGCGCTAACCCGGCTGACCTCGGTAGCCTAGAAACATGGAAGAACCGATCGACCCGGATCTCGACCTGCTGCTCAATCACATCCGGAGCACCCGGGGTTTCGACTTCGCCGACTACAAGCCCACCGGGCTGTCCAGGCGGATCAACCGGCGCATGCAGTCGCTCGGCATCGAGACCTACGGCCTCTATCTGGACCGCCTCCAGGTCGACCCGTCCGAGTACGAACACCTGTTCAACTTCATCCTCATCAACGTCACGGACTTCTTCCGGGACCCCGAGATCTGGGACTACATGCGCGACGAGGCCATCCCGAGGGTGCTGGAGCGCAAGCTGCCGTCGGAGCCGATCCGGGTGTGGTGCGCCGGCTGCGCGTCCGGCGAGGAGGCGTACAGCCTGGTGATGGTCCTGGCGGAGCTGATGGGGCCCGAGGCAGTTGCCGAACGGGTGAAGGTGTACGCCACAGACATCGACACCGACGCCCTGGCCGCCGCCCGGGCCGGTGTGTACTCGGCGAAGCAGGTCGAGTCGGTTCCGGGGAACCTGCTGAAGACCTACTTCGAGGAGACCGGGGGCAACTTCACCTTCGACCGGAACCTGCGCCGCTCCGTCATCTTCGGCAGGCACGACCTCCTGCAGGACGCGCCGATATCCCACGTGGACATCCTGACCTGCCGCAACACCTTGATGTACTTCAACAGCGAGGCCCAGGCCCGGATCATGAGTCGCTTCTACTTCGGGTTGAACGAAAACGGCATCCTGCTGCTGGGAAAGGCCGAGA
Source organism: Actinomycetota bacterium (assembly GCA_035759705.1). Lineage (NCBI taxonomy): Bacteria > Bacillati > Actinomycetota > Actinomycetota bacterium. Next base: position 6,947 of record DASTUJ010000101.1, read on the forward strand.
TGATGTCCGGCTACGGGCGGGCCTTTACTCCGGTCGACCTCAAGCGCCGGGTCTTCGCCCGCGGGCCCAAGCGGGAGGCCCGCGACCGGCTGATGCTCCTGGCCCAGTCCGGCGACCACGACGCCCTCGGCCAGCTGACCAACCACGTCCGGGCCAGGGAGATGGTCTTCGAGGGAGCGTCGGTGGCCCAGATCATGGTCGACAGCACCGGCCTGCTGGTGCTGGCCAACGCCCGGGCGCGGGAGATCTTCGGCCTGCAGCCCAACGACGTCGGCCGGCCGTTCCAGGACCTGGAGCTGTCCTGGCGGCCGGCGCAGCTGCAACCGCTCCTGGAGAGGGCCCAACGCGATCAGAAGAAGATCTCTCTCAAGGGGGTTGAGTGGCAGGCGCTCGGGGAGCACATGTACCTGAACATCGACATCGTCCCCCTCCACGACAACGGCAGCCGGGTCCTGGGTGTGGGGGTCCACTTCTACGACGTGAGCCGCGAGCGCAGCCTGCGGCACGAGCTCCAGCAGTCCAACCAGGAGCTGGAAACGGCCATCGAGGAGCTTCACTCCACCAACGAGGAAATGGAGACCACAAACGAGGAGCTCCAGTCGACCAACGAGGAGCTGGAGACGACCAACGAGGAGCTGCAAGCCACCAACGAGGAGCTGGAGACGATGAACGAGGAGCTCCAGTCGACCAACGAGGAGCTCGAGGCCGCCAACGAGGAGCTGCGGGGCCGCACCGCCGAGCTCAACCGCCTGAACCGGTTTCTCGAGACGATGATGTCCAGCGTCCGGGCCTCGGTCATAGTGCTCGACTCAGCTCTGAAAGTGAAGCTCTGGAACCAGCACAGCAAGGAACTGTGGGGACTTTCCGAGGACGAGGTGGTCGGCTCTCCCCTTCTCGGGCTCGACACCGGCCTCCCGGTCGACGGCCTCGCCGCAGCGTTGACCGCCTCGTTACGCGGCGCGTCGGAGCACTACGAGACCGAGATCGACGCGGTCGACCGCAGGGGCAGGACGATCCGCTGCCGGGCCTCCATCTCCCCGATGAGGATCGACTCCGACGAGGCCTCGGGCGTGGTCCTGATGCTCGAAAAGATCCTCATTTCCGAAGGCCCCACCGGGTAGTTTCACGCCCCCCGGAAACCCTTGTCCTCCGGGCCGTTTAGAGTTCATGGCAAGCGGCTGCGGGCGGGCTCGGATTTTCCCAACCTCGACCCCGAAACCGTCAATTTAGTCTTGACAACAACTCACGCTTGGTGAATTCTTAGCACGCTCAGTAGCGGGGAGTATCCATAGGCCTGAAAGCTGGCCCCGGCCACGGGGAGCCACCAGCTTGACGGCTCGCATACGTATTGCCGGAATTACTGGATTCGGCACAACCACTTCAAATAGCATGACCGCACAAACAGCGACATAACGCTTTTTCAAGCAAGAGGAGACAAACCCCACATGTCCAGGAATAAGAAAATGGGACGCAGGCTCGGAGCGCTAGTCTCGCTCTTGGCGCTGCTCCTGATGCTGGCGCCACCGGCCGGTGCCGCAGTGCCCTTCAAGGACGCTGCATTCTCCGGCTACGCGACCGGCACCTACCTCCACGTCGACGCGCTGACCATAGGCACCACGCCGACGGTCAAGGCCGACGTCGGCTTCGCGGGTGCGTCGGTCAACTCGAAGGGCCTCTCAGCACCGGTGGTCGACGAGTTGGGCCGCACGGTTTCCCCCACGGTTGCCGGTAAGAACAGCTACGGCGCGGGCTTCGGCCTCGACGCCAACCTGCTCGGCGGAAGCCTTCTGGCCGGACAGCAGGCTGCTGCTGCTGCGCCGCCTTCCACGGAGCTCGTGATCCAGCGCGCCGTAGACCTGTCGAACGCTCTCCCCGGCGTGCTCGCCGTGGGTGCGCTCGAGGGTCGGGCGCAGGCTCGCTACGACGCCAACACCTGCATCCTGGGCGCGGACATGAGCTACGGACAGGGCGATGCAGCCGACCTGCAGCTTCTCGGCGGTCCGCTCAGCTCACTGACCGACGCCCTTCTGGGCACCGACCCCGGTGACCAGGACCCAGGCGCCGTTCGCAGCTCGACCCGCACCCGTCTCGTTCCCCAAACCAACGAGGCCGGCGCAGTCATCGGCGACAAGGTCGCCCTGATGACCGAGGTCAAGCAGACCCTCGCTCCCATCGTCCTGTTCCAGGGCATCCCGGGCGCGGAGATCACCATTGAGCTTCTCGGCGAGTGGACCATGCGAGTGGTCGCCACCGGCATCCAGGGCCAGGCGTACGTTCAGTACATGCCCGGCACCGCCGGCAACACGCCGGTGCTTTCCATCACCCAGTCCCTCCCCGTTGTCGGCCCCGTGGTCGACTCGGTGCTCCTTACGCTGAACCAGCTGCTCGGAGTCGACGACATCGTCACCGGCCTGCTGGGCGGCGAAGGCGGTCTTCTCGGCCTCGGCCTGGTGGACCTGGAGCTCAACCCGGACCCGACCATCGTCGAGAGCGCCGACGGCACCTCCGCCAAGGCATCGGTTGACGTGGTCAAGCTCGCACTCCTGCCGACCGCCGAGGGAGTCCTCGGAGGACTGACCAACTCACTCATCCCCGGCCTCGAGCTGGCGGACGTGCGAGTCGGGCACATGGAGGCTGCAGCCACCGTTCCTGCCGGAGGCATCCAGTGCCCCGACATCAACGTGGCCAAGGCCGCCAACCCGGACCCGGTCAACGCAGGCAGCGACTTCGTCTACACCATCGACATCAACAACCCCTACGACTGCACCCTGACCGACGTCAAGGTCGTCGACACCATCGAGGTCTCCAACCCCAAGATCAAGTACACGATCAAGGGCCAGGAACCGGCGGCAAGCTCGGTGTCCGGAGACAGCAAGGTGTTGACCTGGAACGACGTGGGCCCGATAGATCCGAAGGGCAGTAAACAGTTGAAGATAACGGTCAACGTGGACAAGGACTCGCCCGCCGGCAACTTCATCGACACGGCGGCGGTAACGGCCAACTGCGGCCTGGACACTGCTCAAGGAGGGGCCAAGATCAACCTGGCTCTGGCCGGCGGGGTCAAGGTCCTGGTGCCGAAGGTGCAGCCGCAGGTTGCTGCTCCCCTGCCTCGTACCGGTGGCAACAACGTCCTGTTCGTGAGCTCGGCGGTGGGCCTCGGCCTGATCTCGATACTCTCGGCGGCGGGTTACCGCAGGCTGCGCAGGTCGGACGGCACCTCCTAACACCGAGAAGACGATCACCCGAAATGGCTCGGTCCAAAAAAGGACCGAGCCATTTCAGCAACACCCGATAGAATTGTTCCCCCTCTTCCCCGGAGCCGCCTCAAGCGACTTCAGCGACCCCCGGGGAGGCTGAACGGCTCGAGGTGAAATAGTGGCAAGACTGACTGTGAAGGGCCGGCGTTTTGTGGCCCTCGGACTGGCGTCACTCGCGGTGTGCACCGCGATCGGGGCCGCCGGTTTCGTCGCCTATCCGTTCTACACGGACTGGCGCGCGGGCAACACCCAGGACGACCTTCGCGCAGCCTTTGCCAGCGGCGACCTCAAAGACGCCTACAGCAAGGGACAGATCGGCGATGCGCAGCCCCTCACCAGGATCATGATCCCGGCGATGAAGACCGATACGATCGTCGTCGAAGGCACGTCGAACAAAGCCCTGAACACCGGCGCCGGCCACTACCCCAACACCCCCCTTCCGGGTGAGCCCGGAAACGTGGCGATTGCCGGCCACCGCACCACCTACGGCAAGCCGTTTGCCAACCTCGAAATTTTGAAGCAAGGAGACAAGGTCATCCTCGAAACCCCGTTCGCCAAGCACACCTACGAGGTCATCGGTGGCTTCGGCGGTCACCAGAACCCCTGGGTGGTCGCCGCCAACGACTGGTCGGTGGCGGAACAGGTTCCGGAATCCATGTTGACCCTGACCACCTGCCATCCCCGCGGGAGCGACAAACAGCGGCTGGTCGCCCGCGCCAAGCTGATCAGCACGGAGGAAATCTAGATGCGGCGAGCAGCGGCGGTTCTCACCGGCCTGGTGTTCGCGGCCGTCTGGGTTTCGCCCGCCTACGCCATGACCAGCCCGGTGTTCCATCAGGCGCCGTCGACCTCCCAGCCGGTCAACGGCGGGGTGCCGATCAAGGTCGAGTCGGAGCCGGACTCCCTGCCGATCCTCGGGCTCGGCCTGGAGAAGGTCACCATCGAGGTGACCGTGAGCGGGCCCGGAGCGCCTGGGTCGCTGGGCAAGAGGGAGGGCTCGGTTTTCACCGCCACCTGGAACGTGAACCCGGACTACAACGGGACCTACGACATCAAGGCGACCGCCACCTCCTCCAACTCCAACGCCGCCCCGAAGACGGCGACGATCTCGGGCGTGAAGGTCAACAACCCGCCATCCACCCCCACCGGGGTCAAGGTGGTGCTGAAGGACAACGTTCCCAACGTCAGCTGGGCGGCCAACCCCGAGAAGGACATCACCGGGTACGAGCTTTACCGCGCAGTCGACGGCGGCAGCTACACCAAGGTCTACTCGGGCGACGCCACCTCGGCTGCCGACACCAACGCGCCGCACTCGAAGGCACTCACCTACAAGGTGACGGCCACCCGGAAGAGCCCGCTGTCGGCGGCAGGAATCGACTCGACCTCGGGCGCTACCTCCGCACTGACGATCCCCGCTCCGCCGGAGCCGGCTCCGGGCCAGGGGGCCGCCGACCCCAACAAGCCGACGGTCCCGGGCACCAACATCGTGACCGGCAAGGAGTCGCCCAAGCCTGCTGTGCCGCTCAACAAGTCGTTCGGCAAGGCCATAGCGCCCATCGTCAAGTCGGCCCCGGCCGGCACCGCGTTCGACGAGACGCTCCCCTACAGCGGAACTCCTCCTGAGCAGTTCGAATCCGCCTCGGGCGGCGATCCCATGCCCATCGACACCGGCGATTCAGAGGGCGTCTCGGTCACCAACCCTCTCAAGTTCATCGTCGGGGGCCTACTGCTTGCGGTGGCGTCGTTCTTCATGTGGCGCAAGTCACGGGAACTGCTGAAGGGCACCCGCCCGCAGGACCAGATCGCTCCGACCAGGGTCAACTTCCCCACCTTCCGGATCAATCGGGGCTGAGCCTCAGCGCAGGGAATTTCTTAATCCCTTCGAACGTTAGACTTAACGAATGGCACCCTCACTCGTCTCAGACGTCGAAAAGCGGTCCTCAGGGGTAACCGACACCTTTGGGCGGCCGCTTCGCGACCTGCGCATCTCGGTGGCCGACCGGTGCAACTTCCGCTGCATCTACTGCATGCCGAAGGAGATCTTCGGCAGCGACTACCAGTTCCTCGACCGCAAGGAGCTCCTCACCTTCGAGGAGATCGAGCGGCTCGCCCGGGTCTTCGTGGGCCACGGCATCGAGAAGATCCGCCTCACCGGCGGAGAGCCCCTGGTGCGGCGCAACCTCGAGAACCTCATCGA
>DASTUJ010000102.1 GCA_035759705.1 Actinomycetota bacterium
GTCGAGCGTGACCGGCTGAAGCAGTTCGGCGGCTGGATCTCCGACCGCCAGCTCGGCGGCGCGATCTGGGCGGCCCTGGCCCTGGTCGCCCTGGTGCTGCTCAACAGCAACTGGAACCTGCTCGCCTACACCATGGACTCCGAGCGGCTTGCGGTATTCCTGCCCACCGCCCGGGCACTGATCCTGGTCGGGGCGTGCATGGCGATGTTCATCAGCATCGAGGGCCCGTGGCGCCGGTGGCTGGACACCCCGGTGCTGCAGTGGCTGGGGAGCCGCTCGTTCAGCCTTTACCTGGTCCACTGGCCGGTGATCGTGACCGTGGCGGTTGTCCTCGGAGGGCAGCCCAGCATCCTCCTGAGCCTGGCGGTGGCGGTCCCGGTCTTCCTCCTGGCGACCGAGATCTTCTACCGGCTGGTGGAAAACCCGGTCAAGATGCTTTGCCACCTCGTCGAGAAGGCGGGCATGAGGGGAATGAAGCCGAAGACCCACCTGCTGGGCGTGGAGCCGCTGCCCGCCGTCGACTGATCTTTCTTGCTGGAGCTACCTCAAGCGCCACAACTGGTAGGGCTCCATGGTCGACTCGAGCTGGTAGCGCGCCTCGACCACCTGCTGCAGCGAACCCCAAAGGTCGCCGTAAAACGAGTTCGCCGCGGGCCCGATACCCATGAGCGACCACTCCTGGTAGTCCGGCGTCCCCTCGACCAGGGGCAGCCGGGTCAGCACGTAGGCGGGCGGGTTCGAGTCCAGCGCGTCGGTGATCGCTTGGACTCGCTCCTTGGCAATCGTCGAGAAGAAGATCCGGGGCTGTCGGAAGAACGGTCCGGTGTCGGTGGCGAGGTGGAACAGCGAGCCGTTCTCGTCGATCACCGCGAAGCTCATGCCCTGGCTTTTCAGATCGGTCAACTGCGTGCTGATGGCCTGGATCTGCGCCGCCGGCTGCTCGAAGCCCGCCGGCAGCCCGCACAGGTCCCGGGGCTCGGCCAGCAGGCACACCCCTTCGGGTTCGGCGCCCCGGCTCCACTGGGCAACCAGGTTGGGGTAGTCCAGGACCGGGTCGACGAGCTTGGGTCCCGAGAACACGGCGGCGGCGACCACAACCGCCCCCAACGCCAGGCCCCCGATCTTCACCGGCAAGCCGGCGTCGAAGCTCCGCCGATCCCAGGCCCGGGCGGCGAAGAACACCAGCAGGATGCTTGCCGGGGTCAGCAGCCGGTAGAGGGTCTGGTCCGACGAGTAGCGGACGAACTTGACCAGCAGCATCAGCCCGTAGACCCCGATGGCGCCGGCCAGCCAATCCAGCATGGTGGCGGCCCCGCGGACGACCCGGAATATCGCCCAGCCGGCGACCGACAGGTAACCGAACACCAGCGCTGCGAACCAGAAGAGGGCCGCCGTCGTGACCCCGGTCAGAAGGGGCAGCGACGAGAACCCCAACGGCTCCTTCAGCCACCCGGACCAGAATTCGAGCGCGAACACCTGTCCCCGGCCGGCCAGGGCGAGCCCGGCCACCACCAGGGCGAGCGCCGCCAGGATTGCGGTGGCGAGATCCCGGCCGGCGCCGGGCCTTTTGAGGAGGAGCGCGCCGAGGAAGTAGAACCCTACTGCCGTGGCCAGCTCCAACCCTGAGTTGATGTTGAAGACGACGGCCAAGCCGGTCAAGAAGCCCGCGGCGACCGCCCAGGCCCGGCCCGCCGTCCTGGCGTGCACCACCAGCGCCAGCAGCACCCAGACGTCGAAGGCCCACCGCATCGGTGTCACGTTCGGCGACCGCCAGAAGTACAACCCGTACAGCCAGTAGAAGCACGGCAGCAGCACCAGCACGGTCCCGGCGACCGCCCGGACCGGCCGGCGGACCAGAACCCGGAAAAAGGCGTAGGTCCCGCACATGTAGACCACCAGGTAAGCCGACCCGACCTGGATCATCCGGCCGTAGGTGAGCGGGACCCACCGGGCGAGGCCGGCGAAGACCATCGGCCAGCCGGCCCCGTAGTAGGAGTAGGTGTCGGTTCCCAGGGTCTGCCCGTGGCGGAACATCAACGCCTGTGCCATGGCGAACAGGTCCCAGTGGATGTTGTTCTCCTCGAGGAACATCCTGCCGGCGGGGATGGTGCCCTCGGGGACCCACAGAAGTAGGAACACGGCCACCGGGACGATCAGGTCCCACGCGGAGAATCTCAGCCTGTCGGGCGCTCCACCATCGAACTCAGCAGGGTTTTCGCCCCCGCCGCCCGGCGACAGCCATAAGCCCGCCGCCAGAAACAGAATGGTGATCAGGAAGGGCGCGGCCAGAGCGGCGACCTGTCCGCCGGGGTGGGCGTCGCCGGCCGGGGTGTCCCGGAGCCGGCCCAACAGCGCCACGAACGCGGCCGTAGCGCCGATCGCCGCTGCCCCCTGCACCGCCGGCGACAGGACAAACGACCCTCCCTTCCGGTGCGACGTCCGTCGCTCCAGCCATAGGCTGAGGGCTGCGAACACAAACAGCGCGGCACCCAGGGTGGCGAGGTAGAGGGGCGCTTCGCGTTCGGGGTGCAGGGCGAACCCTCCCCACTGCGAGAGCTCGGACCTGTCCAGGGCGGGCGGGTCGACGAAGACGATGGCGGCCAGGCACAACTGCACCGCGAGACCGGCAAGAAGGAGCACGATCCCGATGCGGCTGGGGGATCGGCCGGGGGCCGACGGGTCTAGCTCGTCCAAACGCAGCCGCGCAGATCTGTCGGTACTCTCCTAGGATGCATTCCCCACGCCCCATCTTCCGGGCGCCTTGCGCACCCACCATCCCCGGGTAAGGATGTAACCCGTGATCGGCCCTCCCCCCTCGCAGACTATGCCCGCGCCTGATCCGGCGGTCAACCAACGTCTCCACGCTCTCGACGGCCTCCGCGGCATCGCCGCCCTGGTGGTCCTGATATGCCACTCGTTCCTGTTGAAAACCGAGCTGGCCCTGGCCTACCTCAACCCGGCGGCGATCGAGAGCGGCACGATCTGGTGGTGGGCGGCCTTCTCGCCTCTGCACGTCCTTTGGGCGGGAACCGAGGCCGTGTACCTGTTCTTCATCCTGAGCGGCTACGTGCTCACCCTGCCGTTTGCCCGGGGCACCGACCGGGGCTGGATCGGGTACTTCCCGAAGCGGCTGATCCGCCTCTACGTTCCGGTGTGGGGCGCCTTTGCGCTGGCCGTGATGTGGATCAACGTCCTCCCCCGCCGCTTTGCCGAGGGGACCAACGGCTGGCTGCAGGCGCACCAGCCGGAGCTGACCGGGTCGATGGTCCGCAGCGACCTGCTGCTGTTCCCCTACCCCGGCTTCAGCAACAGCGCTCTGTGGACCCTGCGCTACGAGGTGATGTTCTCGATGCTGCTGCCGATCTACGTTCTGGTCGGAATCAGGTTCCCAAAGCTCAACCTGCTGAAGGCCGTGGGGCTGATGGGGGCGATCGTCTACTTCTCGGAGTTCCAGTCGTCGTTCCGGTTCTACCTGCCGATGTTCGGGCTCGGCGTCCTGATGGCGGTGGAGCACGAGCGGCTGGCGAAGCTGGGCGCCGCGATCCACAACCTGAGGTACTCGAAGTGGGTCTGGGCCGGCCTGTCGATTGCCGCGCTGCTGATGCTGAACAGCTACTGGACCGTCCGGGGGCTGAACCGCGACATCAACACATTGGCCTTCCAGCTGAGGACCGCTCTGGTCCTGATGATGCTCGGCGGCTGCCTGCTGATCTTCGTAGCGGTGCAGTGCTCGGAGCGGTCGTGGCTGGCCACGCGCCCGGCCAGGTGGCTGGGCACCCGTTCGTTCAGCCTGTACCTGGTACACGAGCCGATCGTCGTGTCGACCGCAGTCCTGCTGGGGGCCGGCTACAACCCCGCACTGGCAATGGCCGTCGCCATCTCGGTGTCACTGGTCATCGCCGAACTGTTCCACCGCGTTATCGAGCGGCCCAGCCAGCGCCTGGGCAAAGCGGTCGAGCGCAAGATCGGGTCCCGGCGGCGGCAACCCGAGCCTGCGAAGCGTGTCCCGCCGCCCCCGGAACCGGTAGTCGCCGGGCGGGCCCCCTCGGGCGTCTAGTACGCCTGCGGCACCGGTCCCTGTATCCTTCACTGAGCTAATCGCCGGGCGACCTTCGGCCCGCCACAGGACATCAGGCACATGGAACCGGATCTTTCTCTCGTAATTCCCACCTACAACGAGGCCGCCAGGCTCCCGCGCACGCTGGAGCACCTCCAGGCGTTCGCCGAGTCGGCTGCGCTGAACCTCGAGGTCGTGGTCTCCGACGACGGCAGCACCGACGGGACCGCCGACCTGGTCCGCAAGTGGACCACCCGCCGGGAGTTCGTCGTGCGGCTGGTGGAGGTCGCCCACCGGGGCAAGGGCGCAGCGGTCCGGGAGGGCATGAACCACGTCACCGGGCGGATCGTCGGCTGCTTCGACGCCGACCTCAGCCCCGGGACCGACGCAGTGGCCCAACTTCTGGCCGAGATGCAGTCTGGAGCCGACATGGTGATCGCCTCCCGGGGGCTGCCCGAGTCGGTGATCGAGGTGCACCCGGCCTGGTACCGGGAGGTCGCCGGGCACGTCTTCAACTTCCTGCTCCGCAAGCTTTCAGGCATACCGTTTCGCGACACCCAGTGCGGGCTGAAGCTGTTCCGGGCCGATGTCGCAAAAGAGATCTTTCGCTACCAGCGGGTCGACGGTTTTGCGTTCGATGCGGAACTGGTGGTCCTCGCCTCCCGCCTCGGGTACACGGTCAAGGAGATCCCGGTCACCTGGGCCCACTCCGAGGGGAGCCGGGTCTCACTGGTCCGGGACGCCTTCCGGATGTCGCGGGACATCTTCCGGGTGGTCCGCCGGCTGGGCAAGGGCGACATCCACGCCCCGGGCATCCCGAGCATGCAGGCGATGGAGGTCATGTCGACATCTGAGGATCGCCACTGGTGGTACGTCGCCAAGCGCCAGGTGGTTCTGACCGCTCTGGAGGCCGCCGGCAAGGGCCGCTGCCTCGATCTCGGCTGCGGAGGGGGCGCGATGCTGGCCGCCGCCGCAGGGGCCTCGGTGCCTGCATTCGGGGTCGACCTTTCGACGCAGGCCCTCGACCACGCCTCCGGGCGAGGCCTCACCGGGCTGGTCCGGGCCGAGGCCGGTGCCCTGCCGTTCCCCGAAGGATCGTTCAACTCGGCGCTTCTGCTCGACGTCCTGGAGCACCACGCCCGCCCCGAGGGACTTCTCAAGGAGGTCCGCCGGGTCCTGGCGCCCGACGGAGTGCTGATCGTCACCGTGCCTGCGTTCCAATGGATGTGGAGCTACGCCGACCACGTCCTCGGCCACTACCGCCGCTACACCCGGCACCAGCTCGACGCCGAGCTGCGGTCGTGCGGCTTCGAGGTCAAGCGCCTGACCTACTTCCACTCCTGGCTGCTGCCGGTCGCCTGGCTGTTCCGCAAGCTGCGCACGCTGATGCGGTCGACCAACTCGGCCGACGACTTCGAGGTCCCGCCCCTGCTCAACAAGATCCTGCTGCAGGTGACCCGTCTGGAGATGAAGATCATGAAGCGATTCGACCTGCCGTTCGGCCTGTCGGTGCTGGCGGTTGCCGGGCGGACGCAGGACGCCCCGGCGGTAACCGCACCAGGGGTCCTGGAGCTGGCGCCGTGACCGACGAGAAGACGACCGTCGACCACAACGCCTACCAGCGCGGGTACTTCGAGAACGCCGACCACGTCACGCTGACCCGTGAGGACTCCCCCTACCTGCGCCGCCACGTGCGGCACATCATGGAGTTCGCCGGCATCAAGCCGGGCGACCGGGTGCTGGAGGTTGGCTGCGGCCTGGGGCGCTACACCTTCATCCTGGCCGAGCTGGGAGTGAAGGTCGAGGGACTGGACCTGTCGCCCCAGCTGGTCGCCAAGCTGGACGAGATCAACGCCGGCCGCTACGACATCCCGCTCCACGGCCACGACCTGGTCGACGCCCCGCCCGAGATGTACGGCGCCTACGACGCGGTGATCGGCTTCTTCGTCCTGCACCACGTGCACGACCTGGACTCCTGCTTCGAGGTCGCCGCCAGGCTGGTGCGGCCGGGGGGCCGGGTAGCCTTCGTCGAGCCGAACCCGCTCAACCCCCTCTACTACGTCCAGATCACGCTGACGCCGGAGATGAGGTGGAAGGGCGAGAAGGGCATCTTCAAGATGCACGACCGCATCCTTCACCCGGTCATGGAGCGCGCAGGGTTGGACGACATCGCCACCCGGCGCTTCGGGTTCCTGCCGCCGTTCGTCACGAACCTGCCGTTCGGCGAGAAGCTCGAGTCGATTCTGGAGAGCGTCCCGATCTGGGAGAGGGCGCTGCCCTTCCAGCTGTTCGGTGGAACCAGCAACTCGAAAGGACCGGTGGACGAAGTTTGAAACAGGAGCTGATCAAGTGGCTGCGCTGCCCGGCGTGCCACGGGCCCGACCTGGACCTCACGGTCTTCGCCACCGCCGACGGGGCGGTTTCCGAGGGCGTGCTGAAGTGCGCCGGGTGCCGGACCCCGTACAAGATCGACGACCAGGTGGCCGAGATCATCGTCCGGGAGCCCGCATGGTTCACCCAGGACGACGACTTCACCCGTAAGTTCGCCGGCCAGCTGGCCGAGCTCGACCTGGCCGGCGCAGAGCTGGATTCCAAGCAGGCGGTCGACGAGCACAAGAAGGGCCAGGCTGAGATCTTCGACGAGATCGTCAAAATCTACGAGGGCATGACGGACAGCCACTTCTGGAAGGCGGTCGACAAGTACGTGTGGAGCATCTGGGGCGCCGAGATGAGCCGGCACAAGATGATGCTCGAGGTCGGCTGCGGCAACGGGCGGATCTCCCGGCCGCTGGCCAAGGACGGAACGGTAGTGGTCGGCGTGGACATCTCGCGGGGGATGCTCCGCAAGGCCATCGACGAGGCCCACAAGCTGGGCAACGAGGACCTGTTCTACGTGATGGGCGACGCCGAGAACCTGCCGTTCAAGGACGGGCTGTTCGACGGCTGCGTGATCTACGGGGTGCTGCACCACCTGGCGAGCCCGCCCGACTGCCTGAAGGAGGTCTCCCGGGTGATGGAGCGGTCCGGGCAGTTCTACGCGCTGGAGAACAACAAGAGCATCTTCCGGAAGCTGTTCGACCTGCTGGTGAAGCTGAAGAAGTTGTGGGAGGAGCACCCGAGCGAGCACTACATCATGAGCGAGCAGGAGGTCCAGTCCTGGGGCAAGGCGGCCGACATGCACATCCGCACCCGGACGATGATCTACATGCCCCCCCACTTCATCAACCCGCTGGGCGGCCGGGGGGCGGAGATCACGATCAAGGCGACCGAGAAGCTGCTGGGCAACCTCCCGTTCCTGAAGGACCAGGGGGGCCTGCTGTTCATCCGGGGGACCAAGCTGAGGTAGGTAGGATCAGCCCGAACCGTGGCTGACCTGCAATGTCTTGACCAACTATGTTTCGTTCCCGGGCCGAGAGCTCGGAGTCAAAGCCGATTGGTGCGAGGGGCCCGGCTTTTCGCCGAGCCCCTCTTTAGAGATTTGGGGACTCACCCCGATCGGTCAGGGGGCAAACGGATTAGCCTGGAACGGACTGACGTTGCAAGTGTCCCAGAACACCTCGTCCCTGCACACCTGTATCCAGACCTTGTGAATCTTAGGGTCATACGCCCCCCAGACGTTCCCTATGAATGCCTTGACCGGGTTCGGGCCGGTCGCCCGGATGGTGTCGTAGTAATAGGTCTCCCGTCCCCAACCACCGGCTACCTGGCCCCCGATCCGCACATAGACCATCTTCCCATCTGCGGCCGTGTCCTCCAGCGTGAGGTTACGGATGGTAAACGACCTCTGGTCATGAAAAACCGGGTCACCACAAGCGCGGGCTCCGGCGACGTTGGCGCACAGGACGGCAGCCTGCGCAGGTGCTGCAAGAAGCCCAACACTTGCTAGAGCAGAAAGGACAATCGTTGCAGTCAATCTGCCCCGTTTCCTCAGGGGTATGCGGGTGCTGATTCTCTTCATTTGGTGCCTCCTTGGCTCGGCCTCAGCGGTCGGCGTAAGTCGTCGACCTCTGTCAGTAGTTGCCAAGGTAGTTCGCCGGCTATTGATCGGCGACCGTGCAATTACGGAACCCTCTACGGATTCCATTGACACAACGAGCAACCAAGATTTGACGTGGAGCGCGTCCAGGAGGCGCAGTCTGCAGTTGGAAAATCGATCTGTCGACGCTCGTTTCCAGCTTCGGCGAAGCCCCGAGGCAGTGTTGCGGTGTTGAAGCTCAAAGCCCATCCTGACTCTTGCCTTCGCATCGCAAATCGCAGATTCGACGGTCCGCTAGGCCGGCTTCTGCACCCGCTTGTAAAGCTGGAACGGCGCCATGTCGGTGTCCAGCACGTAGTCCCTCTGGATCACCTCGTTCAGCTCCTCCCAGGTCTCGTGGTGCAGGGACCCGGGCGCCATCCCGAAGGTGGCGAAACGCCAGAAGCGGTAGAACGGCTTGCCCTCGTCCGGCACCAGCGGGCGGGTGAGGATGTAGTCAGGCGGCGGGTCCTCCAGCGAACCCTTTACCTCCTCGACTATCTCGTCGTTGTACATCGCTATGAAGATCCTCGGGTACCGGCTGAACGACGGGGACCCGGCAAGCAGGTAGAACAGCGACCCGGTCTCGTCCACGACCGCAAAGGTCTGGCCCTGGTCGACGATGCTCGCCAGCCGGGCGGCCACCGCCCGGACGTGGTTGACCGTCGGCTCCTGCTGCGCCGGCAGGCCGCACAGGTCCTTCGGCTGCTCGATCAGGCACAGGCCGTCCGGTTCCCCGGCCCCGGCCAGCTTGGAGGCCAGGCTCGGGTAATCCGCAATCGGCTGGCGGAGCATCGGCCGGGGGCCCAGCGCCGCAAAGAGTGCCACCACCACCGCCACGCCGACGAAGGGCAACGCCCGGGCCATCCGCAAGCGGGACGGCGCGACTCCCCGCCTAGCGAAGCTCGGCTCGGCGTAGTCCCAGAATCGCCCCGCCAGGTTGACCGTAATTAGCGCCAGGGGAATCCAGAGGTGAAACGGCGTGTAGTCGCCCGAACGGCCGACGAAGTGCACCAGCATCAGCAGTCCGTACACGGCCAGGAAGCCGTTGAACACCTCGAAGTGGCTTGCCCGATTGTGGACCAGCCGGGCCAGCGACCAGCCGATGAGGGTCAGATAGGAGAAGAACAACAGAGCGAAGGCGGCGACGGTCACCGCATTGGGGGCTGTGGCCATCGGCAGCTGGGCGAACCCCCCGCCGAACTCCAGGATCGCCTGCAGCCAGCCCTTCACGAACTCCGAGGTGAACAGGCCTCCACGGGATGCCACCAGCAACCCGGCGATCAATACCACGAAGGCGACCACCACCGAGGACGCTGCATCGACCAGGTGCTTGCGTTTGTCGGTGGTTAGGCGCAGCG
>DASTUJ010000103.1 GCA_035759705.1 Actinomycetota bacterium
TGTGGATGATTGCGGCGTGGTCGCACATGCGCTCGACCTCGCTGAGCAGGTGGGAGTTGAGGATGACCGTGGCGCCCCGTTCCTTGAGGGCGGCGATCTGGTTGCGCACGTCCCGCCGCCCGATGGGGTCCAGGTCGGCAGTCGGCTCGTCCAGCAGCACCAGCCGGGGCGACCCCATCAGCGCCTGGGCCATCGCCAGCCGGCGGACCATGCCTTTGGAGTAGGCCTTGACCCGCTTGGGGGCGTCGGTCAGGTCGGCGGCAATCAGGCGTTCGTCGATCTCTGAACTCAGGTCCTTGGCCGGCACGCCGATCAGGCGGCCGTGCAGCTTCAGCACCTCCCGGCCCGAGAGGAAGTCGGGGAACCGGGGAGTCTCGGGGACGAAGCCGACGCCGGTGCGGGCGGAGGGGGAGCTGACCGCGTCCCCGAACAGCTTGATCGACCCCGACGTCGGTTGGAGCAGCGCCAGCAGGCACTTCACGAAGGTGGTCTTGCCGGCGCCGTTCGGGCCGAGAAGGGCGAAAACCTCGCCCTCGCCGACCTTCAGGTCGACGCCGTTCAACCCCCGCTGCGAGCGGGCGTAGTGCTTGACGAGCTGTTCTACCTCGACGGCTGCGGTCAAAAGGTCCCTTAGGCGCCGTCGAGCTGGTTCAGGATGTCTGCCAGCGGCATCTTCACGCAGGTGAAGATCGGGACGTCCCGGGCGGTGTAGGCCGACGACTCGGATCCCCGCAGCTCCTCGACCAGGTCCAGGAACTCTCCCAGCGACTCTCCTTCGAACGCCACCACGAACTCCTGGTCGTCCAGGCCGAACGAGTAGCCGGTGTGGATGGCGACGTTCGGGTACCGGTGGCCGATCTTGAAGTGTTCGCCCATGATCTTGCGGCGCTCCTCGAAGGGCAGCTTGTACCAGGTGCGCTTCTTGTCGAGTGGGTAGAGGAACAGGTAGCTGGAGCCGTTCGGCCCGGTGGGCATGTTGAACTCCTGGCCCTCGTGTTTGTGGCCCTTGAGGTAGGCGGACTTGCGGGTCATGCACAGGTAGGAGTAGCTGGGGGCCAGCGCCCGGCCGAGGGCGGTCCCGTTCAGGGAGGCCTGGAAGGCCTGGAGACCCTCGGGGCTGTCGCCGATCTGCCAGAACAGCAGGTCGGCGTCGGCTCGAAGCCCAACCGTCGAGTAGGGGTGCACGTCGATGGGGGCCGCGGCCACCGCTTCGGCGAACTCCTTTTTGTGCATCGCCCGCTCCTCGTCCGGCAACCGGCGCCAGGCGGGGTCGACCTTGTAGAGGGAGTAGCGCATCACTTTTCTGCCGTCAGTTTCCATTGCTATTCGATCCTTTCCAGCGCCCGACCGGCCGCCGCAACTACGTCGTGCACGTGCGCGGCGCTGTGCGCTGCGCTCAGGAATACCGCCTCGAACTGGGAGGGCGGCCAGTAGACGCCTTCGTTAAGCATCGCATGGAAGAAGCGGGCGAACCTGGTGGTGTCCGACTGCTTGGCCTCCTCCAGGTTGCCGACCGGGCCGTCTTTGAAGAACAAGGTGAACATCGAGCCGACCCGCTGGATGGTCACCGGGAGGCCGGCCTTCTTCGCCGCCTCCTCCAGCCCGTCGGTCAGCGTCCCGGTCATCCGGTCCAGGTGGGCGTACAGCCCGGCCGGGTCGTCGGCGCCGCCGGGGGCCGAAGCGAACCGCTGGATGCCTCGGATCGTGCCGATGCCGGCGCCCACGCTCATCGGGTTCCCGGCGAGAGTTCCCGCCTGGTAGACCGGTCCGGCGGGGGCGATCTGGCCCATGAGCTCTTTGCTGCCCCCATAAGCGCCGATCGGCAGCCCTCCGCCGATGACCTTGCCGAGGATCGTGAGGTCCGGGTTGATGCCGAACATGCCCTGGGCGCCGGAGTAGCCGACCCTGAAGCCGGTGACGACCTCGTCGAATATCAGCAGGGCGGCGTCGGCCTCGGTTATCGCCCTTAGCTCCTCCAGGAAGCCGGGGGCCGGGGGGACGACGCCCATGTTGGCGGCAACCGGTTCGACGATCACCGCGGCGATCTTTCCGTCGTTGGCGGCGAACGCTTCCTGCACGGCGGCGGTGTCGTTGTAGGGGACCACGATGGTGTCGCCCGAGGTGCCCTTGGTGACGCCGGGGGAGTCCGGCAGGCCGAGGGTGGCGACGCCGGAGCCAGCCTGGACCAGGAGCGCGTCGACGTGGCCGTGGTAGCAGCCGGCAAACTTCAGGATCTTGTCCCGCCCGGTGGCGGCCCGGGCCAGGCGGAGGGCGCTCATCGTGGCCTCGGTGCCGGAGGAGACGAACCGCACCATCTCCACGGCGGGCAGGGCTTCGACCAGCATCTTGGCCAGCCGGGTCTCGTTCGGGGTGGGGGCGCCGAACGAGGTGCCGCCGAACCCGGCGTACAGCCCCCGCATTACCTTCGGGTCGGCGTGTCCGAGAATCAGCGGGCCCCAGGAACTGAGCATGTCGATGTAGCGGTTGCCGTCGATGTCGGTGACCTCGGCGCCGTAGCCGGCCTTCATGAACACCGGGGTGCCGCCGACCGAGCCGAATGCGCGGACCGGGGAGGAAACGCCGCCCGGCATGACCTTCTGGGCGGCTCGGAACGCCTGCTCCGACTTGCGGTGTTCCACTAGCGCTCGTTCATCCATTTGGCCGCGTCGAGTGCGTGGTAGGTGATCACGAAGTCGGCCCCGGCCCGAACTATCGAGCCCAGGATCTCCATCGCCGCCCGCTGTTCGTCCATCCAGTCCCGCTCGGCGGCGGCCTTCACCATGGCGTACTCGCCGCTCACGTTGTAGGCGCTGATCGGGACGTCGTACCGCTCCCGGGCGGTTGCGATCAAGTCCAGGTTCACCAGCGCCGGCTTGACCATGACGATGTCGGCGCCCTCGTCCAGGTCCCGCTCGATGCCGAGCCGTCCCTGCCGGGTGCTGCTCGGGTCGATCTGGTAGCCCTTGCGGTCGCCGAACATCGGGGAGGAGTTGGCGACCTTGCGGAACGGCCCGTACATGGAAGAGGCGAACTTGGCGGCGTAGCTCATGATGCCGGTGTCGATGAGGCCGGCTTCGTCGAGCGCGGCACGGATGGCGCCGACCCGGCCGTCCATCATGTCGGAGGGCGCCACGAAGTCGGCGCCGGCCTCGGCCTGGGAGACCGCCGTGCGGGCGATGACCTCAACCGAGGCGTCGTTCAGCACCTTCTCGTTCTCGACGATCCCGCAGTGGCCGGTGTCGGTGTACCCGCACAGGCAGGTGTCGGCGAACACGACCATCCCTGGCGTTGCGCTCTTGATCTCCTGGATAGCCCGCTGTGCCGGCCCGCTCGAGGCGAACGCCTGGGTGGCGCGGGAGTCCTTGTTCTCGGTGACACCGAAGACCAGCACGCCGGGGATGCCGAGCGACTCGGCCTGCTTGGCCAGCAGCCCCACCCGGGAGGAGGGCCAGTGGAAGTGGCCGGGC
>DASTUJ010000104.1 GCA_035759705.1 Actinomycetota bacterium
CCGAGGGCGGGGTCTGGGTCGCGCTCTCCAACGGGGGCGCGGTGCGCCGGTACTCGCCGGACGGCAAGCTCGACCAGGTCGTAGAGCTGCCGGTCAAGAAGGTGACCGCCTGCACGTTCGGCGGGCCTAATCTCGACGAGCTTTTCATCACGACGTCCCGGGAAGGACTGCAACCCGGCGACCAGCCGCCCGCGGGTTCGCTCTTTCGCGCCGATGCCGGTGTCCGCGGGGTGCCGGTTCGCGAGTTCGCCGGGTGATCGGTAGGTGATCGAGCGGCTCGTCCTGTTCGGAGCCACGGGGGACCTGGCAGGCCGCTACCTGTTCCCGGCGCTGGCCGCCCTATTCGCCGGGGGCGATTTTCCCGAAGGCTTCGCCGTCACAGGGGCCGCCCGGGAGGACCTGGATGACGAGAGTTTTCGACTTTCGGTTCAGGAAGCCCTGTCTGAACACGCGGACCACGTGCCGGAGGCGGCGCGCCACAGGCTGCTCGGTTCACTGCGATACCGGGCCGTGGACGTCGGCGATGCGGCAAGTGTCGCCTCGCTGGTCGGCGGGGCGGAGGGGCCCGTCGCCGCATACCTGGCCCTTCCACCGCAGGTGTTTCCCACCGCCGTGAAAGCCCTGGGCGAGGCAGGCCTGCCGGACGGCAGCCGCATTGTCCTCGAAAAGCCGTTCGGAGAGGATCTCGACAGCGCCATCGAGCTGGACCGCCTGCTGGCAGACGTGACCGGGGAGGCGGGAGAGCGGGCGGTCTTCCGGGTCGACCACGTCCTCGGCATGGCGAACGCCCAGAATCTGCTCGCACTCCGGCGTAACCGCGTGCTCGACGCGGTCTGGAACGGAGGGCACGTGGAGCAGGTCGAGATTCTCTGGGAGGAGACGCTTGCCCTGGAGGGACGGGCCGGCTATTTCGACGGCGCCGGCGCGTTGAAGGACGTGCTGCAGAACCACATGCTCCAGGTTCTGTGTCTGGTTGCGATGGAGCCTCCGGTGAACGGGGGCGAGGAGGAGTTGCGCGACCGCAAGGTCGAGGTCCTGCGCTCAGCGCGCGCGGTGTCCTCCCGGCGGGCCCGCTACGGCGCCGGCAGGCTTTCGGGAAAACCGGGAGCAGGCGACACGAGCGTGCCGGACTACGCAGAGGAGGATGGCGTCGACCCCGCTCGGGAAACCGAGACCTTCTGCGAGGTCACCCTCGCACTCGACAGCGACCAATGGCGAAACACTTCGTTCGTCCTGCGGGCGGGCAAAGCACTTCGCCGGACACGGAAGGGAGTTGTACTCCGTTTTCGCGCCGGCCGCAGCGGCGTCCCCAACGAGCTCTGGATCGGCGTCGACGGCCCTAACGACATGGTGTTGCGCCTCTGGGGCGACTCGTTCGGGAAATCAGAGCAGCTGGAGCTCATCGGCGAGCCGGCCGCCGCCGCGCTGCCCCCTTATGCCCGCGTGCTTCTCGACGTCCTCACCGGCGGCTGCGCCCTCTCGGTGCGCGGGGACGAGGCGGAGTGGAGCTGGCGGGTCGTGACTCCCGTCCTCGAGGACTGGCGAGCCGGCCGTGTGCCGCTAGAAGAGTACCCGGCGGGTT
This sequence comes from Actinomycetota bacterium, assembly GCA_035759705.1. NCBI lineage: Bacteria > Bacillati > Actinomycetota > Actinomycetota bacterium. The sequence continues at coordinate 1,583 of DASTUJ010000104.1, forward strand.
CCGATGGGCCGGTCCGTTGAGCGACCTGAACGGCGAGGTCGAGGACGCCGACCTGCTGGTAATCGGCGGCGGCAAAGCCGGCAAGTCCCTGGCGATGGACCGGGCCAAAGCGGGCTGGAAGGTCGTCATGGCCGAGCGCGACAAGATCGGCGGCACCTGCATCAACGTGGCGTGCATCCCCACCAAGGCGCTGGTGGGGTCGGCTCGGACGATGCTCACGGCCCGTGGTGCCGATCAGATGGGCGTCGAGATAGGCGGTGAGCCCCGGATCTCGTTGGAGCGCCTGCGGAACCACAAGGAGTCGGTCGTCGGCGGGATGGTGTCCGCCCACGAGAAGATGTTCGCCGACTCGGGGATGGACTTCATCCTCGGCACGGCGAGGTTTGTCGACGAACGCACGGTCGAGATCACAACCCGGGAGGGGACCCGCGTGGTTCGCGGTAGGGATGTGGTCATTAACACCGGGACCACTCCGGCGGTGCCGGCCATTGAGGGAATCGATGCGGCGGACGTGTGGAACTCCGAGACGATCCTGGCCCTGCAGCGCCTGCCGGAGTCCCTGATCGTGCTCGGGGGCGGTTATGTGGGGTGCGAGTTCGCCTCGATGTTCGCCATCTTCGGCACCCGCGTCACCCTCGTCCAGGGGTCGGCCCAGGTGCTGCCCCGTGAGGACCCGGATGTCGCGGCAGCGGTGGGAGAGATCCTGGCCGGACAGGGAGTGGAACTGCGCTTGGGCGCAACGGCGAAGGCAGTGCGGCGGGAGGCCGGGCACGGCGATGTCGTAGTCACGCTCGCCGGCGGCGCCGAGATCCGCGGCCAACAGATGCTGGTCGCGACCGGGCGGTCACCGGTCACCGGCGACCTCGGGCTCGAACTCGCCGGCGTGGAGCTGACCAACAGGGGCTTCGTCCGGGTTGACGACCACCTGCGGACCAGCGCCGATCACGTGTGGGCGGCCGGAGACGTCGCCGGCAGCCCGCAGTTCACCCACGCGTCATGGAGCGACTTTCGCATCCTCAAGGCGAACCTCACCGGCGGTGACGCCGTCACGACCGGGCGTCTCGTGCCGTACACCGTGTTCATCACCCCGGAGCTGGCCCGAGTCGGGTTGACCGAGTCAGAGGCTCGGGCTCAGGGACGCAACATCATGGTTGCGACGATCCCGGTGGCCTCCATCCCCCGGGCCAGGACGCTGCACGAGACGATTGGGATGTGGAAGGTGGTTGTCGACGCCGACGCAGACCAGATACTCGGCGTGGCCCTCCTAGGTCACGACTCCGGGGAGGTCGTCTCCGTGATCCAGATGGCCATGCTCGGCGAACTGCGCTACCAGCAGGTCCGCGACGCCGTCCTGACCCACCCGACCATGGGCGAAGGCGTCAACCTGCTGATGGACGCGCTGGACGTCGCTCGGCGCTAGCCCCTACGCGGGCGAACTCGACGGACCCGGGCCTACCAGCTTCCAACCTGTCTGCCAGGGCCAGCCGTTGGCTGCGTTGAGCGAGATGTTCAGGAATGCCATGCCTTCGAGGTAGCGTGCGGCCGACAGCGGCCCGGCGTCGATCGGGCGGTAGCCGATGTCCCGGAGCAGGTCGAGCACCTGCTTTTTCGCCTCGGCGTCATCGCCTGCGACAAAGCCATCGAGCTGAACCCCGTCGACCACAGGCCCAGCCTGGTTGGACGCAAATACCGAGTTGAAAGCCTTGACCACCCTGGCGTCGGGGAGCTGCTGCTGCAGCAACTCGGCGCCCGAGCTGCCCTCGGTCGCCAGCCCCGAATAATCCTCCCTGATTGGGTTGGTGGCGTCGACGACGATCTTGCCGCCGACCTTGCCTGCTATATCGCGGACAACGTCGTTGAAGCTGCCGAAAGGAACCGCAAGCACCACGAGATCGGCGCCCTCGACGGCGTCCACATTCGACGAGGTCGTCCCGACTCCAAGCTTGTCGCCCAGCCCTTCGCGCCGCTCCGGCTGAGGGCTGGCTACCGTGATCTCATGCCCGGCCTGCTTCGCAGCTTCGGCTACTGCGGATCCGACGTTGCCCGATCCGATGATGGCCACCTTCATGAACCTCTCCTTTCGACAAACTGTCTTAAGATCCCGCCTCGTTCGGTTTCTCTCCAGGATGGACCTCCTCGTGCGAAGGCGTCGTCACTTCGATCGAGTAGCTGGTTTCGGGCTGAACCTTCTCGGCCTTTTCCAGATGGACGATGAGAAGCCCGTTTCCGTAGTGCGCAAAGGCGCCCTCTCCGGTCACCGGGAGAGGGAGCTGGACCGACCGCCGGTAGAGTCCGGGATGCCACTCGTGCAGCAGGTAGTCCATGTTCTGCCCACCCATCGGCCGGGCTTCCAGGTCCAGCCGGTTTCCCTGGAGAAGCACCCGGATGTTGCGCAGGTTGCATCCCGCTAATGGCGCCGTGACCAGGAGCCGTCCTCGATGCTCCGCTACGTTTACCGGCACGTAGTCGCCGGGTTCCGACTTCTTTTTCGCTTCATCCATGCGCACCTCCGATACGACACTGGTACGCCCGGTACTTCACGCTACTCAGCCTCCGTGGGAGTGGGGGTGGGCCAACGACTCCCCGAGCTGGAACCGCAGGCAGCGAAAACAGATCGGGTGGCGGCAACGGGTTTGCTCGCAAAAGGAGCAGACCTCTAAGACCGTGGCGCAGTCCTTACAGGTGAGCTCCGGCGCTGGTTCCTTGGCCGGCTTCACGGGCTCTCCTGCTCCTCTAATGAGTGTTCGTGCGCGTGGTGGCCGTGTGCCGCGCTGACCGCGTCCTCCCGCCGAAGCAGTCCGACAAGGCGGCCGTCCGATGTGGTGACCGGAGAGCTCTGCAGATCGTGGTCGACCATAAAATGCGCCATCTCGCCTATGGAGACATGCGGCCTGAACGTGCTGGGGCCGGGACGCATCACGCTCTCGATCTCCTCGTCCGAGTCGCCCTCCAACTGGGCTTCGCGGAGCAGGCCGAGAACAACCCTCTCGTCGTTCACCACCACGCACGCTTTCCATCCGGCCGCCCGGACCCGCTCCCGGACCGGCCCGACCTTCTCGCCGGGCCCGCAGGTGGGGACGTCCCCGCGAGCTACGTCGCCGGCTCGGGGTTCTGCGGCATTGCTGCCCTCAGTCGGTAATCCGGCGGCCAGCCAGTCAACCTTCCCGTCGACGTAGTCGTAAACGTCGGTGAACCCGAGGCCTTCGAGCCGCCACGCGGCCCGTGCACTGAGGTCTCAGGCGGAGTCCCAGCAGTAGACCAGCACGGGCCTCTCGGCTTCCAGCCGGCTCTTTGCCTCAGCGTCGATCTTCCGGAGCGGCAGGTTGATCGCTCCCGGAAGGTGGTCTTCCCCGTACTCCTCAGCACCGAGAACCTCGACCACCTGAGCGCCCCGGTCCATCAGCGCCTGGACTTCGCTTCGCTCGTGGACATCTTGCGGCATGGATGCTCCTCCAAAGTCGGTAGCCTTCCGATCCTACTCGTACCCGAGCGGCTAATCTGCTGATGCCCGGCGGAGCCCAATCAAGAACCGGCCGGCTCTCCGCCTTCGATAAACTCACCCTCGAGCGGCAGTCCGGCATCCTCCCAGTCGATGAGGCCTCCGGCGTAGCGGCGCACGTTCGTGTACCCGCGATCCACAAGGGCCCGGTACAGGGCGACGCTGGAAAGACAATCGACGGTCGAGCAGTAGACCACGACTTCATCGTCCTTGGCGAGGGTTGAGTAGAGGTCTTTGGGGTCGTCGAAGTGAAGCGATCCCGGAATGTGCTTGGCATCGAAGGCCCACCGGTTAAGAGCCATGACGAGCTTGACCGGCTCCCGGCGATCGAGCTTGTCCTTCAGTTCCTCCCGCCCGATCGTGGCGACCGGCTCCTTGCCGAGGAGTGCAAATCGATGTGGCTGGTCGGTACTGCTCATGGGCGCATCCCTTCCGTAACGCTGACCTCAAGAAATTTGAGCGATCCGCTTCTTAGTCATTGGCGTCCGCCCCGGAACAGGCTGAACAGCCCCAGGTTTGCTGGAGACTCATTACACACGATCCGGCCGGTTCCAGGAACCGAGGTGGTCTACCCGCTCGATCTTGAACAACCGATCCGATTGGGCAAGGGGACGCGGGTCACCACCTGCATCAGAACCTTCGGCCACGTCGGTGCCGCTCGGGTCCATCGCGAGCGCTTCCCTGCGTTTTTCCGGGGGACTCCCCGATAAAAAGTGTACGGGGACCGGGTTGCTGCCTGCGTCGACGGGCTCTATTTCAGATCCTGTCCATCGGGCCGGGCTCGGTCGAATGCTGGGCCGCCGCCACGACCTCCCTGGCGATATCCCTGATTTTGACGTTGAGGCGCTGCGACGCCGCCCTGAGCATCTCGAACGCCTCGGTGGGATTGAGGTGGGTGCGCTCTACCAGTACTCCCACCGCCTGATCGATGATGGCGCGGGACCGCAGCGCTTCGTTCAAGCGTTGCGCCATATTGTCTCGCTCGCTCCGGGCCCACGCGTACGCCTGGGCATTTGCCGCAGCGACAGCAGCCTGGCTGGCGAAAATCATCGCCACCGCTCGGTCCACCGCCGTGTAGATGTAGGCCTTACGGGAGTAGAAGTTGATGGCGCCCGACGTTCCGTTCGCGGTCAACGGCACGGCGAGCAGGCTGGCTATACCGGCTTGCCGCGCCAGGGGGCAAAACTTTGCCCACCTGGTCTCGTCGGCCATCGAGTCGATCTGAAAAGACCCCCGCTCTCTGAGCGCGGCAAGGCATGGGCCCTCCTCCAGCCGGTACTGCTCGGCGTCGAGCTGAGAGGCCAGGTCCTGGGTGGAAGAGGCGGTGCTGGGCTTTCCGTCTGGGCCGGCTACGGTGACGCTGGCTGCGTCGGCCTCCGGAAGCAGGTGCGAGGCGAGGACCGCTACCCGGTGAAGAGTGCTGTCCACCGTCTCCTCGGACAAAAGCAGGCCGGAAAGCTCGGCCAGGCTCTGAGACAACTCGTCTTGGGACATTTTGATCCGCTTCGCCCTCGCGTGGGCAGCCGCCTTTATTCATAATTATCCAGCTTCGATAGGGCCGGTCAATCGTCATTTTCGTTCCACGGAGGGGTGGGCGCGTGCTATTATTTTTGTCCGATTTGAGGGTCAGCAAGCGGCTCCTAATCTCTAAGATGCCCCAGTCTTTGAGAGGATCCCGTGACTCCGCGCCCCAAAGCCCCCGGTCCACCGATCGGCTCCAGGGTTGCCCTGGGCGAGTGGGGAAGTTGGCCCGGCCGCCGTTCGGAAGAGAAATCTGTCGCCTCTCCGCTCCCTACTGCGCTCAACCGACTGCAGCCCTGCTGAATGAACATGTCTATCGGTCGTCTAGTCAACGGCAGCAGGCGGGCAATCGTCCCCAGACGCCACGAATTCCCCGATGCTGGGGTTGCCGACTCGCCCGAGCCGCCAGCGCACCTCGACCCGGACCCGGGCTTTTCAATGCAGGCGTTGGTACACAAACAAGGCATTGAGGTTCGGATCGCCGGGGAGCTGGACGTCTACACCGCTTTCATGTTCACCATGGCGCTAAAACGCCTGGAGAGGTTGGAGCCGGCAACCATCATCGTTGATATGGCCGATCTTGAGTTCATCGACAGCTCGGGTCTGACGGCGCTGCGTGAAGCCCGGCAGCGGGCGGATCAGGCCGGAAGAATCCTCACCACCAAACGTCCCGGTGCCCGGGTGCGCCGATTCCTGACCCTGGCCGGGGAGGGCGCACTGCTTGACCCACCCCTTCCGCATCTGACGAACGAAAAGTCCGATCCCCAGCTCGAGCAGGAGGGAGCCTCACAATGATGAACGAGCCGCACCGACCCGCCTCCACCGAACGTCCTTCCCCGCGCTCGGGCTCGGCCGGCCGCATCACCCTCCCGGCGCTGGAGGCGACCGGCTTCTACGTGGAGTGGGCCATGGTGTCTGCAGCGGTCGATTCGAAACCCGGTCAGCCCAGGAACATCTCCGAGGGGACCTGGAACTCCAAGTTCGCCTGATCCGCCGCAAACTCCTGCCGGTCGGCGAATCTGGCCGGAATGTGCCCCGCTACACCTCTCTCGGCACGTCTTAGGTCAAGTTAACTTGACATCCGGCCCGGTGTCCCTTAATCTCGTGTCAAGTGTATTTGACATTCGCTCACAGAAAGGGCTCTCATGCAAGCAGAGAACGGGACCGCCGCCTATCAGGACTCGATCAAGGCATCCGCTCGTTTGATGTTCTGGACACTCGCTTGGGTGGCGACCCTCGCCTTCGCCAAGTTCGGCCCCGAACACCTGTGGGATTCTCAGCAGACGGCAAGCTGGGCCGCAGTTGCCCTCAACACTGTCGTCGGCATCGGATGGATCGTCGCCTTCACGCACTTTCTCCGGGAAGCCGATGAGCTACAACGAAAGATCGTCCAGGATGCGCTGACCGCCACGCTCGGAGTGGGGTGGATCGGAGGATTCGCCTATGTCGTTGCGGACGGCGCGGGCCTGGTCGACTTCGACGCCAACATCGCCGTCTTCCCGACCCTGTTGGGAGTTGTCTACCTGATCACGGTCCTCATCGGCACTATTAGGTACCGATGAAGAACCGCCTCACGGACCTTCGGGCTGAACGCTCCTGGACGCAGGCCGATCTGGCTAAGCGTGCCGGCGTGTCGAGGCAGACGATCAACGCAATCGAAACGGGGAAGTTCGACCCGAGCCTCCCGCTCGCCTTCCGCCTCGCCAACCTGTTCGAGCTGAAGATCGAGGAGATCTTCATCGACGATCGCGGGAGGTGACCGTGCATGGCAACATCTGGTGGGCGCTACTGGGATCGAACCAGTGACCCCTGCCTTGTAAGGGCAGTGCTCTCCCGCTGAGCTAAGCGCCCGGGAACCTAAAGATTAGCCGACCGGTCGGAACAGTTTCGGAGGGGTCAGGGTTTCGCCCCTCTCCAAGGCCTCCGGCGCCCCGTCCAGGAACCGGCGGACCAGCTCCAGGTCGACCTGTTGGTAAACATCAGGGTAGTCGGTCAGGCGCTTGGATGCCTTGGCGAACTGCAGCCGGGCCCCCTTGGCGTTGCCTTTACCATGGTGCAGGAACCCCACCGCCAGGTGAATCAGCCCCTGGTAGAAGTTCCGATCCTCCTCGGGGGCCTCCGCCCAATGCTCCTCCAGCGTCTCGTGCGAGAGGAAGTACTGACCGTCCTCGAACAGCCGGACGCCCTCGACCAGGTATGCAGTGCTCATGCCGCCAGTCTTACACGGGCGAGGGACTGGGGTCCGGGCTGGACGAGCGGGTGCCGGGGTCGCCCAGGGGCGGGGCGTCGGTGGGGTCCGGGGGCGGTTCCGGCGGCCGGATGGTGGCCGGAGGAGCCACCTTCGGCGGGAACGGCTCCACGCCGTCCGGAAAGAACCCGGGTGCGGAATCCACATCCTGGTTCGTAATCCGGCGATCGAAACACGTGCGGCCGGCCTCGTGCTCCTCGAGGTCGCCCGGGTAAGGGCCGAACTCCTGCGCCCGGCCGTCCTCCGACGAGGTCTCGAAGTCCGCGCAGACCTCGTACCTGCGGTCAGCCAGCCTGCGGTACTCGAACAACTCACCCGTCGCCGGGTCCTTGCGGGCGTCGAAGCCGTAGCCGGCCTGGCGCAGAACCTCGTCGTCGATCTCCTCGAGCGACTCGGGCAGAGACCCCTCCTCGCGAACGTGGCCGGCCAGGACGTAGTGAATCTGACCCAGGCGGTTTCGCCGTTCCTGGTCCGCCTTGAACTTGCGTGCGGTGGCGGGAGAGCCGATCGCAAACAGGCCGGCGATCACCAGCGCAACCACCGCTGCCGTAGCCACTGCACCCACGATCGCTCGATTGTTCACTTCGACACCTCCGGCTCGGACTCTGGCTCAATGACCCGGCGTCCGGGGATGGCCTCCAACTCGCTGCGGTAGTAGAGGTAGATCAAGCCGACGATGCCGAGCACGCCTCCGGCCCGCACCAGGAACCGGGGCGTGAGGTCGCCGGCCAGGAAGGCATTCACGGTCACCATCAGGGTGATCAGGGAAACCACCGTGACGATGAACAGGTTGACGTAGACGAAAGCACTCCGAAGGGTAGACAACTGGTCCAGCTCGCCGCTTTTGATGCGCCGGCGGATCAGCACACTCAGGTAAACGAAGATCGGGAAGGCGACGATGGCCATCGACACCCCTCCTCGCACTGCGCCGCCGTCGGCCCCGGAGTTGAAGGTTTCGAACTCGTCGGGGAACCAGTACTCTGCCAGCCCCCAGATCAGCACCAGGACGCCGATCGCAGAGATGTAGAGGGTGGCCGCGGCCAGCAGGTGCAGGAAGATGTCTTTCGGCGAGATGGGGCTGCCGCTGTCGATGCCGGATTCCCGGCTGCGGTTCACGGACACCACCACGACGGTCACCACCACGCCGACGAGGATCAGCGGGATCAGCAGCCCGAACAGGCCGATCACGCTTCGGTCTCGCCTTCCGGGGCGCCCGGCGGAGCGCTGGCTCCGGCCGTCGCCAGAACCTTAGGCTCCTTGAGGTCCGACAGGTAGTAAAAGAAGACGAAGCCGGCGATCAGGAGGATGCCTATCCCCCGGACCGCAAATCGGGCGGTCAGGTCGCCGCCGAGGAAGAAGTAGATGACGGTGATCAGGTCGATGATCGTGGTGATCGCCAGCAGGAACAGGGTCAGGTAGGTCAGGACCTTCTTCAGCATCGACCGCTCGGTCACCTCGGGGGTCTCGACGGTCCGGTCGATCAGCCGGTTCAGGTAGAGGAACAGCGGGAAGGCGACCACCAGCATTGCGATGCCGGACCGGATCGGCCCCCTGCTGACATAGGTCTCGAGCGGGTCCTGGAACCAGTGGTCGGCGAGTCCCCAGGTCAGCAGGCCGGCGCCGAAGGCGCTGAGGTACAGCGTGAGGAAGTTCAGAAGGTAGACAAAAACGTTGCGTGGGCCATTGTCTGGCACCGATTTTTCTCCTGATAGGGCTCCCCTCAGTTTACTCCAGGTTTACCCGCGAAAAAGCGCGGGCCCGGAGGCCCGCGCTTCTCGAAGATCGGCGGGATTTAGCCCTTCTCTACCGGCACTCCAACCAGGGAGCCGTACTCGGTCCATGAGCCGTCGTAGTTCTTGACGTTCTCGAACCCGAGCAGCTCACGCAGCACGAACCAGGAGTGCGAGGAGCGCTCGCCGATCCGGCAGTAGGCGATGACCTCGGGCAGGTCGGAGGTGATGCCCTCGTTCTTGTAGAGCTCGATCAGCTCGTCGGCCGACTTGAACGAGCCGTCGTCGCGAGCCGCCTTGGCCCAGGTGATGTTGGCGGCGCCGGGGATGTGGCCCGGAACCTGTGCCTGCTCCTGGGGAAGGTGCGGGGGAGCGAGCAGCTCGCCGCGGTACTCCTCGGGGGAGCGGACGTCGACGAAGGCGCCCTTGTTCTCGACCGCCTTGATGACCTCGTCGCGCATCGACCGCAGCTCCTCACGGGTGCCGGCGACCTTGGCCGGGTTGGAGGCAGGGGTCGGCGTGACCGCCTCGGTCTGCAGCTCACGACCCTCCAGCTCCCACTTCTTGCGCCCGCCGTTCAGGACCTTGACGTTGTCGAAACCGCGGTACTTCAGGACCCAGTAGGCGTAGCAGGCGAACCAGTTGTTGTTGCCTGCGTAGAGGACGACGGTGTCGCCCTCGTTGACGCCGGAGCGGGCCAGCAGCTTGGCGACGCCGTCCGAGTCGATGAACTCACGACGGGGCAGGTCGTGCAGGTCCGACGCCCAGTCCCACGAGATCGCTCCCGGGATGTGGCTCTTCTGGTACAGGCTGGTGTCCTCGTCGACTTCGACCAGAACCGTGCCTTCTTTGCTGCCGCCCCAACTTGCTACCTCGTCGGTTTCGACAAGCACATCCTTTGCGTACTCCGCCATCTAACTTCTCCCTTTCTCAACACTCACACCATTTGTGGACCTTCTACGGATGACCTCTCTGCAGACCGGGTCACCCCGTGCTACCGATGCTTCTGTTTCAACCTCGCTCGGGTGCCCCAGCGCCGCCATCGCGCCCTCCTTGAGGGCGGGGTCGATGAGGATCACCAGGTCCGAGTGCTCCAGCGCAATGTCCCGGAAGGGACAGTCCGGAGTTTCAATCTCTGCGTAGTCGTGTTCGAGCCGGACGACGTCGGTGAGCGGCGAGAAGCGCCGCAGTTCCTGTACCAGCGCCCCCACCGCAGCGGCAAAGTCCAGCCCCCCGGCCCGGTACCCGAGCATCAGCTTGCGGCCCTCGTCCCGGGCGACCTGCTCCGCCAGGGCGTAGACCTCCTCGCTGTCGATCTTGCCCGCCAGCCGCACGAAGATCTGGGCGATCAGCCGGTACGGGTTCGGGGCCGCCGCCCGGGCCTCGGCGACCGCCGGTATGAGCTCGGGCACGATCACCTGAGGACCGGCCTCGCCCGCCGGGGGCGACACCTCCCAGTCCTCGAGGTTGCCCATCTCGCCTTCCCAGGTGAAGTAGACCTTCGATGGGCGACCCTTTCCCTTTCGTCGAATCCCGGTGGCCAGGAAACCGGCCTCGACCAGCAGGTCGAGGTGGGCCCGTGCCACGTTGGCGTGCAGCGAGAACTCGTCGGCAACCTCCTTGGCGGTCAACGACCCCGCACGCAGAAGGTGGCCCAGAATTGCCGAACGGGTAGGAAGGGCTAAAGCCTTCGCTGCCTTGACCGATTGATCGTCACCGACCGGCATTGGTTGATCTCCCCTCGCTCACTCGAACACTCTAAGGCTATTTTATATAGTTTGCACAGTGAAAAAGAACTAATAGGGTAAATGCGGATTTTCAGCGTGAGGAGCCCGGAAAAACAAATCGCCGGGGGAGCCTGTGACGGGCTCTCCCCCGGCGAAGTGCTACATCGGTGGGACGGTCTACGAGCGCTTGGCGTCTCCTGCACACTCGCATAGGCCGAACTTGCGGTAGAAGTCGTGAAGAGTGGTGGCCAGGGGCGTGGCCGGATTGCATCCGGAGGACGACTGGTCCTTGTCGATCCTGGTTGAGATCTCTTTACGGATCTGGGTGTTGTGCCTGCTCATCAGGGGTTTCTCCGGTTCGTGATCAGGTAGCAAGTGGACCTTGCTCCCCTACGACGTAGGAAACCTTGATTCGCTACCGTTGCCAAGGGAGTTTGCACCCCACTTTGTGTGGTGCTAGCCCTACTTTTGCCGCTCAGTCCGGCGCCTTGTCGAGACCCCTCTGAATGGCGTACCGCATAAGCTCGTATCGCTTGTGAAGCTGCAGCTTCGCCAGGATGTTCTGGACGTGATTTTGCACCGTCTTGATCGACAGGAACAGCTTTTCGGCGATCTCCCGGTAGGTGTAGCCCTTTGCGACCAGGACCAGCACCTCGTTCTCCCGGGCGGTCAGGCTGGGCTCGGCCGGGTTCTTCGAAGCCATGCGGCGGAACTCCTGCAGGACCATGCCGGCGAGCGAGGGGCTGAAGACCGACTCCCCGGCGCTCACCCGGCGGACTGCGTCGATCACGTCCTCGGTCCGCGTGCTCTTCAGCAGGTAGCCGCAGGCGCCAGCCTTGACCGCCTCCATGACGTCGAACTCCTCGCCGGAGGCGGAGAGGATGAGGACCTTGGCGTGAGGAGAGTCCTCGACGATGCGCCGGGTCGCCTCGACGCCGTTCACCGTGGGCAGCTGGAGGTCCATGAGGACCACCTCGGGCATCTCTTCGCGGGCCTTCGTGATGGCCTCGCCGCCGTCGGAGGCCTCGGCGACGACGACGGCCTCCCCGTTGCGCTCCAGGTCCGCCCGCAGGCCGTCACGCCAGACCGGGTGGTCGTCCACGACCATCACCCGGATCGGTTCGGTCACTGAGCCACCTGCGATCCCGAAGGCACCTGGAACTCGATCTCGGTCCCCGCCCCCGGCCTGGATTCGACCTTCATCTGGCCTCCCAATGCTTCGATACGTCCCCTCATGCTATTCAACACGCCGAATTTTCCTTCCGCCCGGAACCGGGCCTCGTCGAATTCGAACCCCACGCCGTCGTCCCTCACAGTCACCTGCACCAGGCCGTCCTGCTCGTCGGCGAAGATCGCTGCCTTGGTCGCCCTCGCATGCTCTACGACGTTCGCCAGCGCCTCCTTCACCGCAGCCACGAGCTCCTCGAGCGTCTCTCCGGACAGCCACACCGGCCCGACCGAGCTGACGCTGACGTTGAGCTCCCGGACGTTCCGGGCGGCGACCTCCAGCGCGGTGCGGAGCGAGGCCTCCCCCAGCGGGCCCTTCTCCGGTTCCCGCATTATCAGGCCGCGGAGCGCCGCCTCCTGGTCCCGGGCCATCTCGGCCAGCTCCATAACCTGAGCCGAGGACGGGGAACCGGTCTCTGCCAGCTGCTTTCCCCTCTTGTGGATCAGAGCGAGCACCTGGAGCACCGAGTCGTGGATCTCCCGGGCCATCGACTCCCGCTCCGCCAGCCGGGCCTCCCGCTCCCGCAGTGCGATTGCCTCGGCGGTCGCCCTGTTGACCTCGTCCGCGGACCGTTGAAGGAGGTTCGAGACGATGCCAAACAGCAGCCCAAGAAGCACATAGCCGACTGCCGGAGGCCAGGAACGCTGCAAGACGACCGCGGTGAGCGGAATGCCGTTGATGTCGCGGACGAGGATGGAGCACGTTCCCATCAGGATTCCGGCGATACCTCCGGCGATCGGTCCGTAGGCAGACCCGGCCGTGAGTACGGTCGCAAAGGGGTAGGTGAGCGCCAGCAGGGATGGCCCCGTGCCGACGAGACGGTCGGGCATCACCATCCCCGAGATGAGGAATAGGGCCGCGCACACAGCGAAGTCGGCCGCCAGCACCCTGCCCCGTATCGGCATGCCTCGCTTGGTCAAAAAGACGTTCCACGCCCCCACCACCACCAGGGCCGAAGCGCCCAGAGCCGGGTTATTGCCGACCGTCAGGTCGTGATCGAGAACGAAGTTGACGACCATCGACGCCAGGGCGACCCATCGGAAGACGAGCAGGGCTCGCTCGATGGAACCCACAGCCCTAGCGGACGCAGGGCGACCAGCCGGCATCGATCCGGAATCGGACACATCCGCATTGCATACCTGAAGCCGCCGGCAGTCAATGCTTGCCCGCCCCAATGAGGCGATGAGGAAGCAGGTCGGCCTAAAGTACCCAGAGAACCGGGCGCGTCGAATCCGCCTGGTTGGTGCGGGTGGTGCTCTTTAGGCTGACAAGCCCGCCGGCTGGGGTTCTTTGGCGACGCCGCGCATCACGCTGGCGATAGAGCACCGGCACTCGGGCTCACCGTCGGCGGCACGGGACCACAGCAAAGAGCCGCAGACCAGGCACTGGGACAACCGTTCGGGGTCCCTGCGGCCGCTCACAGCGCAATCGGCGCGCGGAAACTCCAGGATGCCCATTCGTATAGGTAGCATGCGAAGGTGCTACCCAGGGCCTCCGGCCCGGAAACACGAATTCCTAAATTAGGTAAGAGGGAGCAGTTGGCCGACATTCCAGAAGCCGTCCGCCGGATCGACGCCTACCAGCAGCGCCACGAGTGGCTGGCGTTCCCGGTGGCGGTGGTTCGCAAGTTCCAGGACGACCACGCAGGTTACCTGTCGACGCTGGTTGCCTACTACGCATTCTTTTCGCTGTTCCCGCTCCTGCTGGTTCTGGTCAGTGTCCTGGGGTTCATCCTCGGCAACAACTCCGACCTTCGCGAGCAGATCATCACGGCGCTTCTGACCCAGATCCCGGTGATCGGCAACCAGGTGAACAAGTCGATCTCCGAAATCCGCGGAAGCGGGGTGGCCCTCGGCCTGGGCGTCGCCGGCACGCTGCTCGCCGGGACCTCGGTCATCCGGGCTCTGCAGCATGGGATGAACGAGGTTTGGGGCGTACCGGATCACCACCGGCCCAACGTGCTGGTCTCCCGCCTCCAAGCCCTGGCGTTCCTTGCGCTACTGGGTACCGGTGTGGTCGCCTCCACCTTCGTGGCCGGCATCGGGGGAACCAGCGGAGGCTTCCTCCCGCTCGGGCTCCGGGTGGGGGGCGTCGCCACGTCGGTCGCCCTGAACTTCGGCATGTTCCTGGTGGCGTTCCGGTTTCTCACCACGGCCCCGATAACCGTTGGCCAGGTCTGGCCCGGAGCGGTGGTCGCGGCCTGCGGCTGGGCGGCCATGCAGACCCTGGGCGGGTTCGTGATCCGCACGCTGCTTCCCCGGGCGACGGTGCTCTACGGGTTCTTCGCCATCGTGCTGGGGTTGATGGCGTGGCTGTTCGTCGGGTCGAACATCACGCTGCTGGCGGCCGAGGTGAACGTCGTCCGGTCCCGGCGGCTGTGGCCCGCTCCAATCGATCAGTCGACCGAACCGGCACCCGATGACGAAATAGGTACATCCGCCGGCGAAAATAGGGCCGACTAACCTGTCAATTCCAATCCCGGAGAACTATTTTGAGTACACACAGTTCGGGAGGCGAAAATGTTCACCGAATGGCCAGGCATCGAGCCCGAGCAGGACAACCCACTCCTCCAGATCGCGGAACAAAATCTGATGGAGTTCCTTCGAAGCATCTACATCCAGGACGCCGCCAACTCACCCACAGAGCCCAAGATCGGTCCCCCGCCGCTGATCTGCAGTAACTGACCGCAGGCTGGAAACCTTAAGGCCGGACCTGCTCCCCTCATCCAGGGAGAGCAGGCCGCCGGCTAGGCGACCTTCTGCCGGATCTTCTCGCCCTCCAGCAGCGAGAGCACGACGGCGTCGACCGCCTCCCGGTACCCCCACTCCCCCAGCTTCTCCTGATCCAGTCCTTCGATCGCCGGAGCAATGGTGATCCCCGCCAGGTAGTCGTCGATCACCCGTGGGTATATGTAGGAGGACCGGCACACCGCCGGGGTGTTCCCGATGCTCTGCGCGACCTCCTTGACGGCCGCGACCACCGCCCGCTTCCGGGCCGTCGCCGACTTGGCGTCCAGCTTTTTGGACAGCGCGACCGCGGCCAGGACGGTAGCGGCCCAGGTGCGAAAGTCCTTGGCGGTGAAGTCTCCGCCGCTGATCTCCTTGAGGAACAGGTTGACGTCGGCGGACTTCACGTCGACCCAGCGCCCACCGACCTTGTAGGCGAGCAACTCGGTGCCGGAGCGGCGTCTCTTGAGCGTTGCGATGATTTCGTAGATGTCGGGGTCGACGATCTTGTGGACCTGGCGCTGCTGGTGTTTGGCGATGAAATCGAAGGTGATGGAGTAGTCAGGCCCCAGGCGGACGTGGCTTTTCAGGATCGTTGCGATGCCGAAGGTCGAGTGCTTGGTGGTGTACTGCTCGCTCCCCAGCCGGAACGCCCCCCGGTCGAGCATCCGTGCGGCCGCCGCGAGCACCCTCTCCCGGCTCATGTCGGGCGCCATCAGGCACTGGCGGGTCTGGCGCCTGAGGTCCGGCAGGCAGTGGGCGAACTCGATCATGTGCTGGAACTTCAGCTGGTCCCGCATGGTGCGCCAGTGCGGGTGGTACAGGTACTGCTTTCGTCCGGCGACGTCGTAGCCGATGGCCTGGATGTGGCCGTTGGGGAAGGGGCAGATCCAGACGTCGTTCCACGCCGGAGGAATCGCCAGGGTCCGGATGCGCACCAGGGTCTCGGGGTCGTCCAGCGGCCGGCCGAACGGGTCCAGGTACTGAAAGCCCTTGCCCCGGCGGACGCGGGTGATGCCCGGCCGGGACTGGTCGGACCTTCTCAGGCGGGGCATGCGGAACTCCTGCAGGGCAGTGGGGCCGGGTTGCTCATGGTGCCCGGACGTTACCCGGGCGAAAGCGCGCGGAAACTTCGCAAGCGCCGCGGTCCTCCGGAGCATGACACGGGTATCTTGAAGGCATGGCGAAGATCGGTGTCATCTCCGATACCCACCTGCCTCGGGGCAACCGCAGGATTCCCGAGGAGGTCTTCTCGTTGTTCGAAGGCGCCGACCTGATCCTGCACGCCGGCGACTTCGTGCAGGCCGAGGTCCTCTACGAGCTCGGCGCGATCGCCCCGGTCAAGGGCGTGTTGGGCAACTGCGACACGCCCGAGCTGGCCCGGCAGGTCCCCGTCAAGGAGTCGATCGAGGTCGAGGGCGTACTCATCGGCATGATCCACGACTCGGGCGACCGGGAGCGGCGGCGCAAGCGGATGACCGACGCCTTCCCCGGCCACCGGGTGGTCGTGTTCGGGCACTCGCACATGCCGGTTGTCGACGACGACGGCGATCTGCTCCTGCTCAACCCCGGGAGCGCCTGCGACCCTCGCCGGGCCAAAACCCCTACCGTGGCGATCCTGGACATCACCGACGGCAAGCCGAGCGCCCGGCTGGTCGAGCTGTGAATCGCCTGATGGAGGTCCGGCAGCGCCTGGGGGACGTGGTCCAGGCGCCGTTCGAGGTCTCTCAGCTTCCCGGCGTGCAGTACACCGACCCTCCCGGGGACCCGGGGCTTTTCGGTCCGGGCAGCATCTCGTGGCGGGTGGGATCGGACTGGCCGTCGGCGCTGGTCGGCGGGATGAGCGGCTTGATCCTCGGCACGCTGCACCCGCTGGTGCTGGCCGGCACCCTGGACCACTCGATCTTTCGCAAGGACCCCATCGGCCGGCTCGCCCGGACCGCGTCGTTCGTGATGGCGACCGCCTTTGCGTCGACCGAAGTCGCCAACGGGGTGGTCGACTACGTGAACCGCCTGCACCGGCGAATCTCGGGGACGGCACCGAACGGCAACGAGTACAAAGCCAGCGACCCAGGCCTGGCGGTATGGACGCACGTCACGATCTACGGCGGCTTTCTCGACGGCCACCTGCGGTACGCCCCCAACCCGATCAGCGGCCGGCAAATCGACGAGTACTGGGACGAGGTCGCCCGGGTGCCCGAGATGCTGGGGGCGCAAGGGGTTCCCCGAAGCCGCTACGAGGTGGAGGACTACTTCCGCCGGGTGCGCCCCGAGCTGGAGGCGAGCCGGGACGCCTACGAGTCGGCCCGCTGGGTCCTGGACGGGGGAAAGGGCGACACGCCGACGGTTCGGGACTCCGCCGCCGCGCTCGTCAAAGCGTGGGGCGAGTTCATGCCGGGGCCGGCGGCCCAGCTTCTACAGAAGCGGATCCTGAAGCCGGCATCCGCGGGGGCGGTCCGTTTGGCGTACGCGATCTTCGCCCGCACCGCCGTCGACCTGCTGCCCGGGTGGGGGCGTTCGATGTTGCAGCTGGAGCGAAGTCGCTTGGCGGAGCCGCTGACGAAGGCTTACTTCGCAACCCTCAGGCTGGCGGTTCCCACGATGCCGCGGGCGCTGCGCCAGTCCCAGGAACGGGCGGCTGCCCACCCGCGCGACCCTTAACCCTTACCGTTTCCGTTTCCGTTCCCCGGAGCACCGGCCACCTGGGTGGCGGTCGGCGTCGGGCTGGGTGTGGGTGAGGGCGTCGGCGACGGGGTCGGACTTGCGGTGGGTATCGGGCTCGGCCTCGGCGTCGGCCGGGGCGGAACGGGCCTCGGCGGCGGAGGCGGCGGTATCTGTGGGGTAGTCGTGAAGCCCGGAAGCGGCTCGTCCGAAAATTCGGTGACGGTCGGCAGCGGAACGGCCGGCTCACAGCCGCCGCCCGCGCCCTGGACCGTCCCCTCAGGACAGGACGTGGTCGGGACCGCCGTTGGGACCTTCTCCTCCGGCTTTGCGAATTCGGTCTCTTTGGTGCCGCGAAGCGCGGCCTGCATGAAGCTCTTCCAGATGGTCGCCGGGAACGAGCCCCCGGTTACCCGGCGGCCGCGCACGCTGCTCATCTCAGGGATCTGGCCGGTTTCGTTCGGGGGGAATCCCATCCAGACGACCGCCGTCAGATCGGGGGTGTAGCCGGCAAACCAGGCGTCGACGTGGTTCTGCGTCGTGCCGGTCTTGCCGGCCGCAGGGCGACCGATGCTCGCTCCCCTGGCGGTGCCGTTGGCGATGACCCCCTGCAGTACCTCGTTGACCGTGTCGGCGACCTCCTCGTCGAGTGCTCGACGGGTGTTGGGCGCCCGTTCGACCAGGATCTCTCCGTTCGCTGAGGTGACCTTGCGGATGACGAGCGGCTCCGGGCGCTGGCCTCTGGCCCCGAAGGTGGTGAAGGCCTGCGCCATCTCCATGGGGGTCACTGCGGTCGTCCCGAGCGCCAGGGCGCAACCCTCGTCTCCGGCCGGGATGTTGATCCCAAGCTCGTCTGCGGTGCCGATGAACTCCTTCGGAGTGACGACCTCCGCCATCATCTGGGCGTAGATCGTGTTCACCGAGTTGTGGGTGGCCCGGGCGACATCCAGCGTGCCGTAACCCTCGCTGTCGAAGTTGGACACGGTCCAGGGGTTGCCCGCGCCGTCCCGGCACAGGGGGTTGTCGATGGTGATCTTGGCCGGACCGGGGAAGGTCCTGGTGACCGGCTCCCCCTGCTCGAGGAACGAGGCCAGCGCGATCGGCTTAAACGCCGAGCCCGCCTGACGGCCGCCGCCGTCCTCCGATCCGACGTTGGCCGCGAAGTTGAATCCCAGGGCGCGGACCCGGTCCTGGGTGTCCCGGCCTCCGATCATCGCCCGGACGTTGCCGTCCGGGTCCATCGCGATCAGGGCAACCTCGGGGTCGGTCGGCTGGTTCATTACGCTGGACACCGCCTGCTCTGCGGCCTCCTGCATCTTGAGGTCCAGGCTGGTCTCGATCTTGAGCCCGCCCCCCAGCAGTTCGGCGTCGCTGAACCCGAACTGCTTGGTCCGCAGCACCCGCCGTACGTACTCGATGAAGTAGCCGGCCTTCGACGAATCCAGCTCGGTCTGCCCAAGCTTGAACTGAAGCAGGATGTCCTCGGCACGGGCCGCCCCGGCGTCCGCCTCCGTGATCTTGCCCGTTGCCACCAGGTCCCCGAGCACCTCGTTGCGGATGCGGACGACGTTTTCGGGGTTCTCATCGGGCTGGTAGTTCTCCGGCGACCGGATTGCCCCGGCCATGTACGCCGCCTCGTTGAGGGTCAGGTCCTTTGCCGGCTTCTTGAAGTAGGTGAGGGAGGCAGCCTCCGCTCCGTAGGCGCCCCGGCCGAAGTAGATGGTGTTCAGGTAGAACTCGAGGATCTTGTCTTTGGAGTAGTTGCTCTCGATCTTCCGCGCCAGGGCGATCTCCCGTATCTTGCGGGTGATCGTGCGTTCCGTCCCCACCACCCCGTAGGCGTTACGGGCATACTGCTGGGTGATCGTCGACCCGCCCTGGGACACCCCGCCGGCCTGGACGTTGCTGAACAGTGCCCTCACCATGCCTCGGGGGCTGATCCCGGTGTGCTCGTAGAAGCTTCGGTCCTCGGTGGCCACGGCCGCCTCCCGGAGGAAGGGTGAGATCTGGTCAAGGGGCACGATCTTGCGCTTTTGCTCCCCTTTCAGGGTCCCGATCAGGTCGCCTTTGGAGTCGAGCACCTCGGTCGCACTTCCTCCGGGGGCGGCGTCGGGGAGGGGGACGTCGACGGTCAGGACTATGGTCGCGAGCACGCCGATCGCCAGGACCCCGACGATCGTTCCGGCAATCAGGATCCAGCCGAAGATGGTCGGTTTGCCCTCTGTGTAGAGGAAGGAGAGTCGGGGCTTGGGTTCCACCTAAGTAAAGTACCCTGCGTGGCCTTTCGCCACACAGGGTAATTCGGAGCGTTACTCCTGGATCTGAGGCTGGGCCAGGTTCTTCAGCCGGTCCAGCCGGTTCCAGTGGTCGCTGATCCGCTCCCGGCCCACCTTCGTCAGCTCGACGTTGGTGTTGGGCTTTTTCAGAACAAATCGCTTCTCGATCTGCACCAGGCCGGCCTCCTCCAGCTTCGTCAGGTGGCTCGACAGGTTTCCCTTGGTCAACCCGGTGGTCCGCTGTAGGAAGACGAAGTCGGCCGACTTCACCGAGGAGAGCACCGTGAGGATTGCGAGGCGTCCCGGCTCGTGGATCAAACGGTCGAGGACGAGCTCTTCGTTAGGCTCCGACATTGCCGTTTCCTGCGCTCACCCTGACCCGGCCGTAGTTCTGCCGGTACCAGCGATCGATCAGGAGGCCCGCCCCCAGACTGCCCAGTCCTCCACCCCAGAATAGCCACGGGCTGCCGAACGGCCCCCACTCCGGGTAGGTGACACCGGCCAGCAGGAAGAAGGCGCCGATAGGAACCGCCAGCGGGCCGCGCGGGTAGGTGTAGGTCGGGCCGGCTGCAAGAAGGGAGTTTCGGTCCATGTCGTCTCTCCTTTCTATCGGGTTCGGGTCAGGCTTCGACGCCGTACCTGGCTGCGGAATCGAAGGTCCTCATCAGCAGCAGGTGATCGAAGATCCCCGTGAGGATCACCCCAACTCCGGCCACGACCAGTCCCAGGTTGGACTTCAGGTCCGGGGAGAGATCACCCCAGATCGGAAGAAGACCGGCGACCAGGGCGGCACCCCAAATGACCTTGTGGTGCAGCTTGAGCCCCACGCTGAATCCGTAGGACGCCAGCATCAGCACCGCCCACGATCCAAGGAACCCCCAGACGGGCAGGTCCAGCCGGTGATCCATGGTCGAGCCCCCGATCAACAGCGGCACACAAACCGCCAAGGCAACGCCACCTTTGATCTGCGCGTTCCTGGAGACCCGGACGCTGCCGTAGTTGCGCTGGTAGAAGCGGGCTATGACCAGGCAGGCCAATGCTGCGGCCAGAAACAGCGCCGGGGCAACCAACAGATTGCTGAAGGGCCCCCACTCCAGGTTCCCCAAACCCGATGCGATCACAACGACCCCCAGCGGTCCCAGGAAGAGTCCCCGGAGGTGCGGGTACTCGGCGCCAACGGCCTCCAGATCCTTGCGTTCCATCTGACCTTCCTCTCAAACTAGTTGGTGACACAAACCATGTTAGGCCTGGAGCGCCTTTCTGTCAACTAGTTTGTGTCGCAAACCGCTATTTGCGTGTCGGGGTGCTCGGCTGGTCTGGATGGGGTTCCGGACTCGGCGACTCACAAGTCCCGGAAAAAGATAGTGCCCCAAGAAACGGTCCGGCCCCGAAAACCTTTGCGCCAGTCCCTTGCGGGCCCGGCCTCTCCAGCCTCGGATCCTTCTGCCTCTTGGGGCAGAACGTACGATAAGCCCGTTGGTCGGGGGCCGTCAATGGCCGCAACAAGTATTTCTTCGCGTTCTCCTACATTTCTTCGCGTTCAGCGCAACTTACACTCGTGGGGATGGCTGATGAGTCTTTACGGGGTTACAGACGGCTGGCGGTGGTACTGATGCTGCTCTTCACCGCGTGCACGCCGGCTGCCGACTTCGATGTGCAGCAGTCACAGACCGAGAAGCTGATGGAGGACTTTGGCATCGACCCCGGAGCAGCAATGAACCTGCCGAGCGGCTCCCGCATCGTCTTCTTCGGCGACTCGATCACCGCCGGGGGCGTCAAGGAGGGCGGGTACGTGACGCTGGTCGAAGATGCTCTGGCCACGCTCTACCCCGAGCGCAACATCGAGGTACTCGGCACCGGGGTGGTGGGCGACCAGGTCCCCGACTTGGCCCGGCGGCTGCGTAAGGATGTCCTCGCCAAAAAGCCGACCCACGTGGTGGTCTACGTCGGGGTGAACGACGTAGCCAGCCTGGGGCCCAGCCGGGCGGCGCTCAACGCCGGCGCCGAGGAGTACGCCGAAGGCCTGACGGCGCTGGTGGATTCCATCACCGCAAGCGGTGCCGAGGTCATGCTCTGCACCCCGGGCGTTATCGGCGAGGACGTGGACCAGGGCACCCTGACCAACTACGGCCTGGAGCTCTACGCCTCCAAGGTGCGGGAGCTGGCCACCCTTAGGCAGACCGGGCTGTGCGACCTGCGCAGCGAGTTCACCCGGTACCTGGCGGAAAACAAACGCCTGTCGAAACGAAGCGGGGCCCTGACGGTCGACGGCCTCC